>CBDUOG010000004.1:0-70033 GCA_965368785.1 uncultured Gammaproteobacteria bacterium
CCGCCGTAGAGATAAATCGCAAGTACAACCAGAAACGCAACGAGCGATGTGATGACGGTGCGTGACAGCGTCTGGTTAATTGATCGGTTCAGGACTTCGAGCGAGGTTTCACGATGCATCGCGCGGAAATTGTCGCGCACACGGTCGAACACGACGATGGTGTCGTTGATCGAGAAACCCATAACCGATAGAACACCGGCCAGTACAGTCAAATCAAACTCATGACCAGTTAAGGAGAACCAGCCCATTACAATAACGACGTCATGCAAGGTAGTGATCGTCGCGGCCACAGCAAACTTCCACTCGAATCGAAAGGAAATGTACAGCAAGAAACCAAATACAACGAAGGCAACCGCCAGAACGCCGTTTTCGGCCAATTCCTTACCGACCTGAGCACTGACGAAATCGCTGTCTACCACAAGGCCCGGATTATCGGCTTCTTGCACGACCTGCAAAATCGCGCCACCGGTTTTTTGCGCATTATCCTGATCTTCTTTCGGCTGCAAACGAATAACAATATCGTTGCCGCCACCGAAGTTTTGCACGACAGGATTGGAGTAACCCGCTGCCTCAAGTTTTTTGCGTACCGAATCCAAATCGACCGCTTTTTCGAAGCGTAATTCGGTAACCGTACCGCCGGTGAAGTCGAGCGCGAACTCCAAGCCTTTGGTCGGAAGCAGCAAGAGCGAAATTATCATCAGCGCGCCAGCCAGGCCCAATGAGACCCAACGCAGACGCATGAAGTTAAAGTTAGTATCAATCGGAATAATATTCATTTGAGGCGACCGTCCCTTAAATCCACAATGTCTTCAGCTTGCGCCCGCTGTGCATCAGCGTTGCGACCGCACGAGAAACTGAAACTGCGGTATACATGGACGTCAATATTCCCAAAATTAATGTGACAGCAAATCCCTGCACCGGGCCCGTTCCGAAGGCGAACAAGGCAACACCCGCTAGAATCGCAGTAATGTTGGCGTCGAAAATTGTGCCCGAGGCTTTTTCGTAGCCGGTCGCAATACTATTGAGCGGAGTATTTCCCAGCCTGAGCTCTTCGCGTATTCGTTCATTGATCAGCACATTGGCATCCACCGACAGACCCACAGTCAATGCAATACCAGCCAGACCAGGAAGGGTAAGCGTTGCACCCAAAATCGACATGATTGCCACCAGCATCAGCAAGTTCATGGCCAGGGCGATATTGGTGATCAAACCAAATACCCGGTAATAGACCAGGAAGAATGCGAGAACAAACAAGAACGACCAGAACACCGCTTGCACACCGCGGCTGATATTTTCCGCGCCCAGACTTGGCCCGATCACACGCTCTTGAATGATGTCCATCGGCGCGGCCAGGGCACCTGCGCGCAATAACAGGGCCAAATCTTGAGCCTCCTGAGCGCTGTCAAGACCGGTAGTTTGAAACGATTTGCTAAAAACACCCTGAATTACGGCATTTGAAATTACTTCTTCAACTACGCGGAAGCTACGCTGCTCAACACCGTTTACCAAGCGGGTTTCCGGCGTACGCTCAATAAAGACGACCGCCATATTATTGCCGACGTTTTTGGATGTGAAATCAAACATCCGCTGACCCGCAGCCGCGTTCAATTTAACGCTAACCATCGGCGACGCGGATTGCGGATCGGTGCCCGAACGCGCATCAACCAACTGCTCGCCCGAAGCAATCAGACGCTTAGACAGCAGCACGGGCAATTTATTTCCGGCTGAGTCGGTTTGGCGCTCAAAGTACAAGCGCGCATCCGGCGGCACGATTCCCGATTGCTGAGCAACCCTCGCTTCAACAGCTGTACCCACTACCGCGCGGTATTCCAATGTCGCCTGCGAGCCGAGCACGCGCTTGGCCTGCGCAGTGTCTTGCACACCCGGCAATTGCACCACAATACGATTTAAACCCTGGCGCGCAATCACCGGCTCGCCCACTCCGATGGCGTTGATGCGCTTACGCAAAATGCCCACGTTTTGCTGGATTGTCGAATCGATGATTTCTTTGATTAATGCAGCCGGAACCGATGCAGTAAAGCCCGCATCATCGCCACTGCGGGAAACCACACTCAGCTCCGGGGCGATGAGACTTAGCTCGGAAAGCGCCTGACTCAGCTGCTCGGATTTACCCAGAACGACATTGACCGCATTGCCCTGAGTCGTAATTTCCTTAAACGCGATTTTCTTTTCGCGAAGTAACTCGCGTATTTCCTCGTTGTATGCCGACACGCGCTTTTCTAAAGCGGACTGCTCATCGACCTGCAGCAAGAAGTGCACACCACCCAGAAGATCCAGACCCAGCAACATCGGCTCAGCATTAAACCAGCTGAGCCACTCGGGCACATTAGAGGCCAGATTTAACGCCACGGTGTAGCGGTTCAGCTGTGGGCGTAATAAATCATTAGCTTTTTGCTGCAGTCCGGCATCGGCGACTCGAACCAATAACTTATCGTCTTCAATCTCGATCGATTTATAGGCTAGGCCCGCCTCGTCCAGCGACTTAGCAACCGAATCCTGAAGATTCTGGTCCACTTTTCCACCGCGGCTCGCCGTAATTTGAATGGCGGGATCCTGCGGGTAGAGATTTGGCACGGTATAAAGGGCGCTGACTAATAAGACAATCAGAGCAACGACGTACTTCCAACGAGCGTATTCAAGCATGAGTATTCAATCTTTTATCCGGCCGGATGGCATAAGGATATTCAATGGGTCGAATTAAATGGATTTCAAGGTGCCCTTAGGCAGAACCAATGAAACTGCGCCTTTTTGTACTTTAATCTGAACGCCATCAGCAATTTCAACCAGCATAAACGTATCGCCGATCTGTTCGACGCGACCTGCGATGCCGCCATTGGTGACAACTTCGTCGCCTTTAGCCAGTTTCTCGACCATCTGACGATGCTCTTTCTGACGCTTCATTTGCGGGCGGATCAGCAAAAACCAGAACACAATAAAAATAAGGGCAAGCGGGATCAATTGCATCCAAACATTACCCTGTGCAGCCGGGGTGGCTGCCTGTGCCTGTGCGGCTGGAATCAAGAAAGCAAAGAGAGACATAAATTATCCGTTTGTGTTGGATCAAAGCGGACAAGTATGCCACGACCGACAAATTTGCGCATGGGCCGCGTACCCCGACTTGCACCCGTTTAAGCCTGCTCAGACTGTCGTTTGGCATAAAATTGGGTGCGGAAGGCGTCAAATCGGTCGGCATCAATTGCTTCGCGGATTTCTCGCATCAGGCGCTGGTAGTAAAAGAGATTGTGTGTCGTTGCCAGCATCGAGGCCAGCATTTCGTTGCAGCGGTCCAGATGGCGCATGTAGGAGCGGGTAAAACCGGCCTGACAGGTCGCGCAGCCGCAGCCGGGCTCAATCACCTGCAGATCGTGCTCATATCGGGCATTGCGGATCCGGACCTGGCCAAAATCGGTGAAATAATGGCCATTGCGCGCATTTCGAGTGGGCATGACGCAGTCAAACATGTCGATTCCGCGGGCTACGGCCTCGACAATGTCCTCCGGCTTGCCCACGCCCATCAGGTAACGCGGTTTGTCTTCAGGCAACTGCGGGCAAATCGCCGCCAGCGTGACTTCGCGCTCCACTGCCGGCTCACCGACGGCCAGCCCGCCAACCGCAAAGCCATCAAATCCGATATCAATCAATGCCTTGGCCGACTCGGTCCGCAGATCGGCATATACCCCGCCCTGCACGATCCCGAACAAGGCGGCATCGTTACCTTCGTGCGCACGCTTGCTGCGCTCAGCCCAGCGTAAACTCAGCCGCATTGAGTCGGCCGCTTGTTTTGGCGTGGCCGGATACGGTGTGCACTCATCAAAAATCATCACAATATCGGAGTCCAGCGTGCGCTGAATGGCCATGCTTTCTTCCGGGCCGATAAACACTTTGCTGCCATCAACCGGTGATGCGAAGGTCACACCTTGCTCGGTAATTTTTCGTTTCGCGGCTAAGGAAAAAACTTGAAAGCCGCCCGAGTCAGTCAAAATCGGCTTCTGCCAGCCCATAAAATCGTGCAAACCACGGTGCGCCTCGATCACCGCTAAGCCTGGCCGCAAAAACAGATGAAACGTATTACCCAACACGATTTCAGCGCCCAAGGCCTCCACTTCAACCGGCCGCATCGCTTTCACCGACCCGTAGGTGCCAACCGGCATAAATGCGGGGGTTTGAACGCTGCCGCGCGGGAACTCCAAAACGCCACGCCGCGCACCCTGACTTTGACCGAGCAATTTAAACTGCATGCGACTCATTGCTGATTCTCCGGCCAAAGTAACATGGCATCTCCGTAGGAAAAAAAACGATACGACTGCTCAACGGCATGCCGATATGCGGCGAGGATCCGCTCACGTCCGGCAAAAGCGCTGACCAGCATGATCAACGTTGACTCGGGCAGATGAAAATTAGTCAGCAACGCATCGACGCTCCTGATCTTGTAACCGGGGAAAATAAATATCCGGGTCTCGCCAGCAAATGGCAGCACTTCACCGTCGCGGCAAGCCGATTCCAGCGCCCGCACCACCGTGGTGCCCACAGCAATAACTCGACCGCCTTGAGCACGCGTATGGCGGATTTGCTGACACAACTCGGCGCCGACGTTAAGCCACTCGCTATGCATCTGATGGTCACTGACTTTTTCCGCACGCATCGGCGCAAAAGTGCCTGCCCCCACATGCAATGTGACGTGCCCGATGCTAACACCCTTGGCTTTGATCGCCGCCAGTAGCGATTGATCAAAGTGTAAGCCTGCGGTTGGCGCCGCGACCGCTCCGGCTTCGCGCGCGAACACAGTTTGATAGCGAAGTTCGTCGGCAGAATCAGCGGTGCGCTTAATATAAGGCGGCAGCGGAATCTGCCCTACTTCAGTGAGCACGGACTCTAAACTTTGGTTGGTATCAAAGCGCAAACGATAGAACTCGCCCTCGCGTTCAAGCACGGTAATTTCATAGCGATCAGCAATCACGATCTTGCTACCGGGCTTAGGCGATTTGCTGGCCCCGATTTGCGCCCTGACCAAATGCGAGCCGAGGATCCGATCCAGCATGATTTCCACCCGACCGCCGGTTTCCTTCACCCCAAACAAGCGTGCAGGCAAGACCTTTGTATCGTTAAATATCAGCAAATCACCCGCACGCAATGCGTCAGGAAACTCGCGCATCCAAGCATCACGCACCGGTGCGTCGCCGGGCACATGCAATAATCGACTAGCCGAGCGCTCCGCCAGAGGCTCTTGCGCAATCAACTGTGGCGGTAGATCAAAACTAAAATCGGACTTCTTCACAAACGGCGATCAGACAAAGGGAGCCTATTCTATCCCGAGCTGGCCACCGAAGCCGGATATTCTCAAAGCCAGCCGCGTTGCCTTGCCTCGCGCCATGCCTCAATCCGATTACTCGCGCCGAGCTTGCCAATGGCCTCCGACAGATAGTTGCGTACGGTACCGGCAGATAAATGCAGTTGCTCGGCAATCTCCGATGAGCTTTTACCTTCTCCGGCCAATCGTAAAACCGCCCGCTCGCGCTCAGTTAGCGGATCCGCCTGTTCGCGCCATGCATCCACGGCCAATTCCGGCGCGACCGCGCGCCCACCTGCGTGCACCTCACGCAAAGCCTGAGCCAGCTTTTCTGAAGGCGAGTCTTTCAATAGATAACCGCGCACACCGGCATCCAGAGCCCGGCGCAGATAACCGGCGCGGGCAAATGTCGTCACAATGACCACGCGAGTGGGCAAATCTGCTTGTTGCACGCGGCTGGCCAACTCCAGACCGGTGACGTGCGGCATCTCGATGTCGGTGACTAATAAGTCAGGCTTGAGTCGCTGAACCGATTCCCAGGCGCTCTGCCCATCTTCACACTCGGCGCTTATTTGAAAATCACCTTCTAGCCGCAGTAACGCTGAGAGCGCCCCCCGCACCATTGCTTGGTCTTCGGCAAGAACCAGACTAATCATCACCGCCCCCCATGTGCCGCCGGCAACTTAATGTAGATATGACAGCCCGCTCCGGGACTGGATTGAATATCAAGCTCGCCACCTACTTCCGCGATTCGTTCACGCATCCCGGTCAAGCCATTGCCAAAGACCAATGCCGCGCCCTGACCATTATCGCTAATAGACAACATTAATCGATCGGCCGACTGCCGGAGCTCAATATCAACCCGGCTCGCCCTGGCATGACGAATGATATTGGTCACCGCTTCACGCACCACAATCGCCAACATCGTTTCCTGCTTTCCGCTGAGCTCAGTGATTGCCGAGGTTTTTACGTCCAATGAAACGCCGGCACTGAGCAAATTCAAGCGCGCATTGGCTAACTCACTTTGTAACTGTAGCGCCCGAATTCCCGATACCGCCTCGCGCACCTGGGTCAGCGAGCTGCGCGCAATCTCTTCGATTTCTCCGACTTGCTGGCGTGCAGCGACCAAATCGCGGTCAATCATTTTTCCGGCGAGCTCACTTTTCAAAGCAATTAGCGAAAGCGTATGTCCGAGCAGGTCATGCAAGTCCCGACCGATTCGCTCGCGCTCAGTCATTCGCTCAAGCCGGCGCACTTCATCCTGAGTCAATCTAAGCTCCATATTCTTGCGCAACTCGCGGCGAGCAAAGATTCCGCCAATCAGAAGGCCCGAACCGAGCAGGGCGACGATCATCCAGAACGCGAAATACATATCCAGCCAAAAAAGCTGTAACCCGTAAACCGCCAATAGACCGGCGCCAGCGATTATGGCGCGCCGGGCGGGCTGGCTGTGCCCGAGAGTGGCCATTGCGTAAATCAGAAATGTATTACCGCCGTAACTTTTCAGGGTCAGGGCAAAGCCAATGACTGCCATCAACAAGGCGAGAACTAAAGCAACCCGCTCGCCTGATACATAGCTTTGCCAATAGATCGGCAGGAAAACTACAACAGCGGCGAACGTCCACCACCAAGCGCTGACGTCGAATCGTGGATCGAATACCAGCGGCGCAAACGCAAATAGCAGGTAAACCAGGTTAATCCGGCGCCAAAGCCCCATGGACGCCTGCTCCCCGGCGGCCGTGTAAGAAATTTCTACTGAATTATGCAATCTCTACCTCTTCATCAGAATGGGCCCGGAGCATGACTGAAGCAGGCTCCAGTCTGTCGCAATAGCTGGTGAGAACCGAGTGCCGCGCGTCACCCAAAATACATGACAGACATCACTGGCACGGGGTTCACGCCGCAACATCGCAGTGATAATATGCCTAAGTTACTCATTTTCAAAAGAAACAACGCGCGCGCAAAAGCGCACGCGGGGTTCTTTTCTTTTCCGGAGGTTGCATGAAATTGATTCAAAAGCTCGCGCCCTTGCGCGGCCACGGCGGCGATCGTTTAACAGTGGGACTGGACGATCAAACCGTCGAGCGCTTTGCCGCGACTCATCCGGAATTGGTCACTGCGATGGAATCGGCGCTCGATGTTTACGAGTCGATTAAAATTGAGTTCGCCGATGTCCTCGACCTCAATGAGTCAGAGCAGGTAGCGATTGCGCAAAGCGGCTTCGTGAATTTTTACCCGGATGACGCGGTGAATCCTTACATCGCTTTAGCTGCCCGCGGCCCGTGGATTATTACCCTCAAAGGCGCTGTGCTGCACGACTCCGGCGGTTACGGCATGCTTGGATTCGGTCACACCCCTGACAAAGTTCTGGAAGCGATGGCCAAACCGCAGGCAATGGCCAATATCATGACCCCGAGCCTGAGCCATTTACGCCTGGTGCGCGCATTACGCCGGGAAATTGGTCACACCCGTGGCAACTGTCCGTATCACAAGTTTCTAGCACTGAACTCAGGCTCTGAGTCCGTGTCGTTAGCCGGCCGCATTGCGGATGTGAATACTCGAATTCATACCGATGCCGGCGGCCGTCATGCGGGTAAAAAAGTAAAACGCTTAGCGGTTAAAGGCGCGTTTCACGGTCGTACCGAACTGCCGGCCTTGTATTCGGACTCTTCGCGCAAAGCCTATATGACCCACCTGGCAAGTTATCCGCATCATGCCGATCAACTCATCACCATTGAGCCGTACTCCATTGAGGCGGTGCGCAAGGCTTTCGCAGATGCAGATGCCAACGGCTGGTATTTTGAGGCGATGTTCATCGAACCGGTGATGGGCGAAGGCGACCCGGGCCGTGCATTGCCGGTCGAGTTCTATGCTGAAGCGCGCCGCCTGACCAAAGAGCACGGCACCTTATTGCTGATTGACTCCATTCAAGCCGGCCTTCGTGCCCATGGTGTGTTGTCCATCGTTGACTATCCGGGCTTTGAAGGCCAGGAAGCACCTGATATGGAAACCTACTCCAAAGCACTCAACGCCGGGCAGTTCCCGCTGTCGATTCTTGCCACCACGGAACACGCCGCAGGCCTTTACCGAAAAGGCATCTATGGCAACACCATGACCGCCAACCCGCGGGCGATGGACGTGGCTTCAACGGTTCTATCGCAACTGACCGCAGGACTTCGTAACAATATCCGTGATCGTGGCCAGGAGTTCCTCGACAAGCTCAATACACTCAAGTCTGAGATGCCCGGCTCGATCACCAAGGTTCAGGGAACCGGCTTGCTATTCAGCTGCGAGCTCGGCGCTGATTTTAAATGCTTCGGTACCGGATCAACTGAAGAATATATGCGCCAACACGGACTGGGCGTTATCCACGGCGGCGTAAATTCACTGCGATTCACGCCGAACTTCAACATCACCAGCGCCGAAGTTGATTTGATTATTAATCAGCTACGCAATGCATTGGCTGACGGCCCACGCCTTAGCAAAGACCAGGCCGCGTAATCTGCAATTCAGCGCAAAACAAAAAACCCGCCAACTGGCGGGTTTTTTGTTTGCACTTTCATTGTCGATCACATCGTATGAGTGGATTTATCCGAGTCGAGCGTACCGGCTAGACTGGTCTCGATCTTGCTCTTGACCGTATCCGCCTCCGGCGTTTCCGAAAACTGCACGCCGATGCCGGCAGTGCGATTGCCTTGAGCTCCCTGAGGAGTGATCCAGATCACTTTACCGGCTACCGGCAAGCGATCTTTGTCTTCCATCAACGTGAGCAACAAAAACACTTCGTCGCCCAGTGAATATTTTTTGGTGGTTGGCACAAAAATGCCGCCACCCTTTACGAAGGGAATATAAGCGCTGTATAGCGCCGCCTTATCTTTGATGGCTAAGGACAAAATGCCCTGTCTTGCGCCTGCAGGACCTACCATTAGTTCACCCTCGTTTGTGTTTTGCTCATTGAGCGCCAGTTTGCCAGCAGTCCAGACAAAATCAAATCATGTCTGAGCGGTACAGGCAACTGTGCGCGCAAAAGGTTGATCTCGTCAAACCATTGCGCCATTGCCGGAATTTCTGCCTGACTCTTTAACGCCTCGCCGGCCACGCCTTCGGTTAAGCGCGATTTTATCGTCAGGCTAACCAGATCAGCGGCAAATCGCAGCCTTTGCGCGGTCTGCTCATCGCCCAGCCAAACCTTGGCGACTTCACTTCCGGCTAGCTTGCCTGAAGCCAATTGGTCCATATCCTTTCGCACCTGCTTCAATGTGCTGAGCCCATCGTTACTGATTAAATCAAAGGCCAAACCCGGATTACCCCGCGCCGCGACCAATGCTTCATTCGCCTGTGCCTGTGGAACTTTTAGGCCCAGTAACCAATCCAGCGACTCTTCATTGCCCGGCAGGCGAACGGCCACCTTCTGACAACGGCTGCGAATGGTTGCCGGCAACTTACCCGGCTCATCACTAACCAAAATAATAAAACGGGCCTCAGAGGGTTCTTCCAGCGTTTTTAATAGTGCGTTGGCCGCTGCCGTATTCATCGCCTCAGCCGGCTCAATAATTGCTATCTGCGCACCCAATTGCTGCGTGGTCATCGAGAACGTGCGCGAAAGATCACGGATCTGATCGACCACAATCATCGAGCTCAGCTTGCCCGTTCGCTCGTTCACCATAAAACTCAAATGAGAGAAATCCGGGTGACTGCCTGCGGCCATCCATTGGCACGACTTACATTGTCCGCACGCAAACTTCGCAGACGCCTTCGAGCACAACAGGCGTGTGGCCAACGCCAGAGCCAGGGCACGCTTTCCTAGCTGCGAGTCACCGTGAATTAAAAGCGCATGGGCCAGACGTGATTGTTCGTATGCAGTAATCTGCGCCTGCAAGATGCGCTGCAACCAGGGTTGCTCCAGCTTAATCATCTTTGTCGTAACCATTGGTGCAGCGCGCTGGTTACATCGTCTGCAACCCGCTGTGCATCCTGAGTCGCATCAATAAGCACAATCCGATCCGGCTCGTGTGCGGCGCGCTGTCGATAGACTGAACGGACTCGCTCAAAAAATTCAGCCTGTTCCTGCTCAATTCGATCCAACTCAACTCCGCGACTGCGCGCGCGCGCCAAGCCCGTATCTACATCGACGTCTAAATAAAAAGTCAGATCCGGCCGGATACCTGCAAACTGTCGCTCCATCTCAGCAACCAAGCCCATTTCCACACCACGCCCGCCGCCTTGATAAGCAAAGCTGGCATCGGTAAACCGGTCGGATATGACACAGGCGCCACGGGTCAGCGCCGGCTTTATCAACTCGCTAACGAGCTGCTGACGCGATGCAAACATTAAAAGCAGCTCCGTTTTTGCATTCAAACTAAACTGCGGATCCAACAAGAGTTTTCTGATCGACTCACCGACGGTTGTACCACCCGGCTCGCGGGTTTGCACTACTTCGAAACCCAGCGCTTCGAGTAAATTACGAATCGCGACAGCCACCGTGGACTTACCGGCACCCTCACCACCCTCAATGCTGATAAATATCCCGCTCACTTCGCTCTGCGCCTTTTCTGATACACATCTACCGCCGCATTATGCTCACGCAAAGTGGCTGAAAACACATGGCTACCATCGCCGCGTGCAACGAAAAACAATTCGTCACCATCCGCCGGATTGGCCGCCGCCATTAATGCAGCTCTGCCCGGCATTGCGATTGGCCCGGGTGGCAACCCGAAGCGTGTATAGGTGTTGTATGGCGTATCTGTGAGTAAGTCTTTCTTGCGTATATTCCCCTTATAGGCATCACCCATACCGTAAATTACGGTGGGGTCGGTCTGAAGCTTCATGCCCAGCTCCAGACGCCGACTGAATACACCGGCGATCATCGGTCGCTCATCAGGCTGACCGGTTTCCCGTTCGATAATGGAAGCCAGCGTCAGCAGTTCCTCGGGCGACTCGATCGGAATACCCTCGCGCCGACTGTTCCAGGCCGTCTCCAGGGCTGCGTCCATGGATAACATCGCACGCTTGAGCAGATCTAAGTCCGTCGTTCCACCGGTGAAGTGATAGGTCTCCGGTAAAAAACGGCCTTCCGGATGTACGCCATCGCGACCCAATGCGGTCATCACTTGTGCGTCGCTCATATCGTCAATCTGGTGGACTAATTCAGTATTGGCACGCAGTGCGGCACGCAGTTGAATATAACTCCAGCCTTCTACAAGAGTGAATTTGTATTGAATTACCTTTCCTTCGTGCAGCTTCAGTAGCAAAAGCCGCGGAGTTAGTCCGTTACCAATCGTGTAGTCCCCTACTTGCAGTTTCGAACTGACTCCCATCTCCCGCGCCAGCAGCTTCCACTCAAGATCGTGACCCTGGGCAACGCCCAGAGTGCGCAGCTCAGCCAGAACGTGGCTGAACGCATCACCACTGCGCACCGAAAGCACGCGCTCCGACTCGGCAATCGCAATGGGTGCGTCGGCGAACTGCTGATAGCGATGATACAAATAAGCGCTGCTCAATAACGCCGCCAACAGCGTCAGCCATATCAGCCATTGCGATCCTGATTTTTTCTTTCTCTTTGCCAAGACAACCTCTACTTCGAAAACATCGGATTTGCCGATTCAAACTGAGCAATCAATTTATCCAACAACGGCGAACTCTGAAAGCGAGTATCGGCGATTCGTGCAACCGGCAGGATACCCCGCGCAGCGTTACAAAGAAAAACAGATCGACTGCCCAATAGCTCGGAAACCGCTACTGACGCACATTCAGCGATCAGTGATTGATCCAATAACCATCCACGGCACACACCGGCAATACCGGCCCCCACAATCCGCGGCGTATACCAGCGACCCTGTTGTTCAAAAACCACGTTGGCTGCTGTTGCGCAAACAACTGAACCGGAATGGTCACGGCAGATGCCTTCGTCGGCGGCCTGCCGCTGAACTTCCTGGCGCAACAGCACCTGTTCTAAGCGATTTAAGTGTTTGATTCCGGCTAAAGCCGGAACATGGCCAAGAAATTGTTTGCACACAACCAGATTCAGTGGCGCAGGCTGTCTGGGCGGCACCGGGTATAAGGCAAGGACCCAAACGCTCGGAGCATTCGGATCACTGCTGTATCCTCGGGTCGATCCGCCCCGGATCAGACTCAGCTTCAGCAGACCTTGCTCTATTCCGTGCACCATGTGCGCCAATTCAGACTTAATGGCTATCAGATGATCGGCGTTAATCTGCAGCCGTTCAGCACCCTGTTGAAGACGCGCTAAATGCGCCGGCAACCAGGGGATTTCTCCCCGGTACACGCGCATCGTTTCAAATAATCCATCGCCATAGGCGAGACCCCGGTTGGCAGGATCAATCTGATCAACGCGCTGATCGCCAAGAAAAATTCGTGTGGTCATTGCATGACTCCAATCGCACGCAACAAACCTTTCGCCTTGGCTCGCGTCTCTTGCAACTCAAGTTCCGGTACGGAATCAATAACAATACCGGCACCCGCGCGAAACTCCAGTTTCCTGCCCTGCACACAAAAACTACGAATCAGAATATTCAGATCTAAATCGCCGTCACTATTGATATAGCCCATCGCTCCGGTATACGCCTTTCTGGGCTCGTCTTCGAGTTCGGCAATGATCTGCATACACCGATGTTTCGGGCAGCCGGTAATCGTGCCTCCGGGAAAAGTCGCAGCGATCGCCTGACCGGGAGTAATCTCGTCGCGCAGTTCAGCAGTCACATTCGAAACAATATGATGCACGTGGGCGTACGATTCAATACTCATCAGCTCATCAACGTGCACGCTGCCAGCCTTGGCCACACGACCCAGATCATTGCGCTCCAAATCGATCAACATAACGTGCTCTGCACGTTCCTTAACATGACCGATCAACTCGCTAATACGCGCTTGCTCATCGTCACCCGGAACGCGAGGTCGCGTGCCGGCAATCGGCCGGGTGTCGATGCGGCGACCGCGAACCGAAATTAAACGCTCCGGCGAAGAGCTACACACGGAGTAGTGCGCCTGAGTGAATAATCCGGAAAACGGTGCCGGATTCGCCGTTCGCAAGGCCTGATAAAGCGCGAAGGCATCAAAATCGCCCTTTAATTGAGCGCTCCACAGCCGCGATAAATTGACTTGAAATACATCGCCGGCACCTAAGTAATCCAGTATCTGATTGACGCCATCTGTAAATTGATCCGCGGGCGCCTCGGTCAACTGATCGACCTGCGCCGCTGGCCAGACTTGCTCGGTTTGGGTCTGCAGCGACTGCACGTCCTGGGCAATCGAATCGAGCAGGTCGGCATGCCCCTGTTCGGCGATGGCCAAAGTCTCGCCGGAAACGCGGTCAACCAATATCGCTGCCGGGCTTCGAAACGCAAAGGCTATGGGAAAGTCGGGATCGGTTTTCAAGCGTAAGCTGGGTTCGATCTGCGCCGCTACTTCGTAACTGAGGAACATTCCCCAGCCTCCGCGAAACGGATAATGCTGGTCGTGCCAGGGCCGGCGCTGCTCTGCCCACTGCGTATCAAATGCGGACAAAAAACTGCCTTGGCATTCCACGCCCGATTCACGGCGGGTGATGCCGTCGCTACCGAGCTGCAAAGTCGGGCCATGATGCAGCAGAAGCATATTCCAGCGTGCACGCGGCGAGCCCTCCGCAATCGACTCAAGCAGCATCGGATACCGCTGCGCAAAGCGGCGCTGCAGGTAGAGCAAACACAGTCCTGCCGGCAGCGCGCGAATTAATGCCATATTAGAAAATTACTCAGACCTTCCTGAATACCAGTGAGGCATTAGTACCACCGAAACCAAAACCATTGGACAGTGTGATATTCAGCTTCGCATCGCGCGCGGTGTTCGGTACATAGTCCAAATCACAGCCCTCACTGGCCTCGGCCAGATTAATTGTCGGCGGCACAAAGTTATGGTGCATGCCCAGCAGGGTAAACACCGCTTCGACACCACCGGCCGCACCAAGCAAATGCCCAGTCATCGATTTGGTAGAACTGACCATCAACTTCGCGGCGTGTTCACCGAATGCGCGCTTAATCGCATGGGTTTCGGCCAAGTCGCCCAACGGGGTCGAAGTACCATGCGCATTTAAATAATCGACGTCCGCCATCTGCGCGCCGGCATCTTCGACCGCGAGCCGCATACAGCGCGCCGGTCCTTCACCAGTCTCGCTCGGCGCGGTCATGTGATACGCATCGGATGTTGATCCGAATCCAGCCAGCTCGGCATAAATTTTTGCACCGCGTTTTCTAGCGTGCTCATATTCTTCCAGAATCAGAACACCGGCACCGTCACCGATGACAAATCCGTCACGATCTTTGTCCCAGGGTCGGCTCGCAGCCTGAGGATCATCATTGCGCGTTGACAAGGCGCGCATTGAATTAAAACCAGCCACAGAAGTCGGCGTGCAGCCATGTTCAGTGCCACCGGCGACCATGACATCGGCATCGCCGTATTGAATCATGCGCATCGCCATACCAATACTGTGATTAGATGAGGCGCAGGCAGAAACGCAGGCAAAATTGGGTCCCTTGATTCCCTTGAGCAGGGTCAATTGACCAGTAATCATATTGATAATGGTGCTGGGCACGTAGAACGGCGACACTTTGCGCGGGCCACCCTCATGCAAGTCGACCGCAGTGTCCTCGATTCCACGAATACCGCCGATACCTGATCCGATCAGGGCGCCGATACGCCCGGCATTGGATTCATCAATCTGCAACCCGGAGTCATCGATTGCCGCAAAAGCGGCGGCCAATCCGTAATGGATAAACGTCGCCATTTTCTTTACATCTTTGGGTGGCAGAAACGACTTTGGATCAAAGTCACGCACTTCGCCAGCAAACTTAGTGGTGTATTCGCTGGGGTCAAAATGACTAATGGGGCCAATGCCCGACCGACCATTGCGCAGGCTATCAAGCACTGCAGCCAACGAGTTTCCGATCGGTGAGACGATACCCATACCGGTGATAACAACTCGACGCTTACTCATACGATCTTCCCGAAAAGTGACAAATTTCGATTAAATCCCGCCATAAAAACAGCAGGGGCCGCTCATGGCGGCCCCCCAGAATTAGCGAACCGCCAATACTTAGGCTTTTACGTGCGCCTTAATATAATCAACTGCTTGCTGAACCGATGTGATCTTCTCAGCTTCTTCGTCCGGAATTTCACACTCAAACTCTTCTTCCAGAGCCATAACCAGCTCAACGGTGTCGAGCGAATCGGCACCCAAATCGTCAACGAACGATGCGCTTGTGGTCACTTCATCTTCTTTAACGCCGAGTTGTTCAACAACGATTTTCTTTACGCGTTCTTCAATACTACTCATGGATTTGGATTCCTCCCGATTACCGGATTAGGCGCTACAGATTAGGGTGAGACCGAGCAGCGCCGCGCGCCGATATCACCTTAGGGGGCTAATTCTAGCTCACCCTAGGCCCTAATGGGCATTTATGGCATATACATTCCGCCGTTGACGTGGATCGTCTCGCCGGTGATGTAGCTGGCAGAGGGCCCTGCCAGAAAGGCGACAGCATCGGCGATGTCCTGCGGGACGCCCAGTCGACCCAGAGCAATCTGCCCCATCATTGCCTGTTTGGCGTCATCGGGCAGATCTTTGGTCATATCGGTTTCAATGAAACCAGGGGCCACAACATTGACCGTCACACCGCGCGAACCGATCTCTTTGGCCAGCGATTTACTGAACGCAATGATTCCGGCTTTGGCCGCAGCATAGTTGGATTGGCCGGCATTGCCGGTAACGCCAATGACCGACGCAATATTAATGATCCGGCCCTTTCGTGCTTTCATCATCGTGCGCATGACCGCTTTGGAGCTGCGGTAAACCGACGTCAGATTGGTGTCTAAAATGGCCTGCCAATCTTCGTCTTTCATGCGCATCAGCAAATTGTCGCGAGTAATACCGGCGTTGTTGACCAAAATACTTAAACCGCCGAATTCCTTGCTAATGCCATCAATCAGCGCTTCAATTGCGCCCGCCTCGTTGACATTTAGTACGCGGCCTTCGCCACCCAGAGCCTTCATCCGCTCGCTGATCGCGTTTGCGCCGCTCTCGCTGGTTGCTGTGCCGATGACTTTGGCGCCGCGAGCAGCGAGGGTGTCAGCAATTGCCGCGCCAATTCCGCGGCTGGCACCGGTCACCAAGGCAATTTCACCGACTAAATTTTTATCCTGGCTCATACGGTTCCCCATTCTGAAAGTACGCTTTCGAAGTCACTCAGCGTGCCGAGTGGTTTGGACTCCAAACTCTTATCAATACGCTTGCTCAGGCCGGCCAAAACCTTACCCGGACCACATTCGGCAATGCGCTGACAGCCGGCAGCAGCCAAGGTCTGCACGCAGGCGGTCCATTGCACCGGCTCGGATAATTGACGAACCAATGCCTGCTGGATTGACGCTACATCACCACGAACTTGCGCATCGACATTGTGGACGACTTTCAACTTCGGGGCGTTCCAACTCAGGGACTGCATAAAGCGGCCCAACTCTAGCGCAGCGTCTTTCATCAATGGCGTATGCGAAGGTACCGAAACCGCTAACTTAATGACCTTGCGAATACCGGCTTCGTTCAGCGCAGCAATTGCCGCATCGACCGCGGTAATTTCGCCACCAATGACGATCTGACCCGGAGAATTAAAGTTGGCCGGCACCACGATTCCAGACGCGCTGACCGACGCGCATATTTGCGTCACCAAATCATCATCGGCGCCTAATACGGCGGCCATGCCGCCGGTACCTTCGGGCACAGCCGCTTGCATTAAACGGCCCCGCTCACGAACTAACTTGGCCGCGTCGTGCAAAGAAATCGCGTCCGCGGCCACCAGCGCGGCGTATTCGCCGAGGCTGTGCCCCGCAATCACCTCGGGGCGAGCGCCGCCCTGAGCTAACCACAGGCGCCAGACAGCGACTCCAGCGGCCAGCAACGCGGGCTGGGTGAATTCGGTTTGATTTAGCTGGGCTTCCGGGCCTTGCTGCGACAGCGCCCACAAATCAACGCCGGCACCCGCGGATGCCTCGTCAAAGCATTCCTGAATCAGCGCGTGCCGCTCAGCCAGATCAGCCAGCATGCCAACGCTCTGGGAGCCCTGCCCGGGAAATACCAATGAAAGTGTCTGTGTCATTCGCTAAATTCTTTCGCAAAGGCGCGCATCATAAGGGATCATTGTAAAACCTGTCTGTACTGTAGCGTACGGACAAGGCGTTAACTTGCAATAAAATGCGCGCTCACCGCCCCTGGGATGTCGCGAAGAACTCATGCAGTGCGCGCATCATGGCTTTGAGTTCGCGCCCGAAAAACAGGTCTAGCTTGCGCAAACGCAATAAAGCGCGTGCGTTAACTTCAAAAACGCGCCGCACCGTTTCTGACTCACTTCGCAAATGGGCCGCCAGCGCAGCGGTATACCGCTCAGAACTAATGACAAAACGCGCTGTCGAGTACACATAAAACAATAGGTCGCGAGCTTGCGCATCCGCCAAACTCATTACCGTGCGCGGATCCTGGTCTAAGTCGATAAATCCAACGTGCCCGTCGCTGTAAGTAAGATTCCGCGAAAAGCCCTGATTCAACCACACGCCAGCTTGGTGAGCTCGCAATAGCTCGACAAAGCCTGCGGCAATGACGCTTAGCCGGTCTTCATCGCCTTGGGCGTTGCGGCATGCCCCGGCCAGAGTCATGCCCATATCCGATAAGACCAGGCAATTTGGCTCGCTGTGTAGAATCTCAGGGACTCGAAGCTTCGCCGCAGCTAATCTGGCGATCATTGATTGCTCAGTCCGCCATGCCTGCTCTGCAGTTTGCGGGACGCAGGGCAGCAATGCCGGCGCGCCGAGCCAATTAACAATCGTCGAAAATAACTTTAGACGAAGGTGACGACCTTCATCGGCATAGCGTTTACGCCACGCCGCCCGGCCATTCATCTCTACGCGTTCAATCCGGCTCATGCCCCGATCAATAGCGAACTAGCGCCGATCCCCAGGTAAAGCCACCGCCAAATGCTTCCATCAGCAATAATTGCCCGCGTTGCACTTTGCCGGAGCGAACCGCGACGTCCAACGCCAGCGGCACCGAGGCTGAGGAAGTATTCCCATGCTTATCAACAGTAACGATCACCTTGTCCATGGACATATTCAGGCGCTTTGCAGTCGCCGAAATAATGCGCAAGTTCGCTTGATGCGGAATCAGCCAATCTAACTGTGACTTATCCAGATTATTTGCCTGTAGCGTTTCATCAACGACAAAATCCAACGCCTTAACCGCGTGCTTAAAGACATCGTTGCCACTCATCATGACCCGCACACCGGCATTCAATTCATCGCGATTAAAGCCTCTTGATACACCAACCGGACAATGCAGCAACTCGCGCTTGGAGCCGTCAGCGTGTAAGTGCGTTGAGAGAATCCCGGTTTCCGAATCTGCCTTGAGAATCACCGCACCGGCGCCATCACCGAATAGCACGCAGGTACCCCTATCGCTCCAATCGAGCATCCGGGTGAGCGTCTCGGCACCCACAACCAAAGCAGTCTTTACCGATCCGCTTCGAATAAATTTATCCGCAGTTGCCAACGCGAATACGAATCCGGAACACGCCGCGTTAACATCAAATGCCGCGCAACCGTATGCGCCGATACGGTCTTGCAACAAGCATGCAGTCGACGGGAAGATGAAATCGGGAGTGGTTGTGCCGACAATGATTAAGTCAATCTCAGCCGCAGTAACCCCTGCGGCCTGCATTGCTCGCAGTGCGGCCTGTTCTGCCATGTCCGCAGTGGTCTCGCCTTCTGCTGCAACATGACGCTCACTGATGCCGGTACGTTCGCGAATCCACTCGTCAGAGGTTTCAACGATCTTTTCCAGATCTTTGTTGGTCAGCACTTTCTCTGGCAGGTAACTGCCGGTGCCCGCGATACGTGCAAAAGTATTCATCGTCATTCCCAAATATTTTTCGACCAGCAAAACAAATACGGCGGGCAGAGCCCACCGTATCAGGATAATCCTTTTTGACCCTCATCAGCTAATTGAGCTGACGCAGACGGATCACTCTTCGTCAGAAACCTTGGTTTTGACGTTGATTACTTTGCGGCCGCGGTAAAAACCGTCGGCAGTTACGTGGTGACGCAGATGCGTTTCACCCGTGGTCGGATCGGTTGCCAATTGCTTGGCACTCAATGCACGGTGCGCATTGCGCATGCCCTTACGGGACGGGGTGACGCGAGATTTTTGAACGGCCATTGTTACTCTCCGGAGCGCTTACTTTGTTTGAGCGCAGCAAGCGCAGCAAACGGGTTAGGTTGTTCTTCTGGCTCTGATTCTTCGGCCGGCCAATCGGCCTCCATTGCTTCAGTGCCTGGCTTCACCGGTATGGCCGGTATCGCCAATATCAATTCATCTTCGATGAAATCTGCTGGATTGATGTGCCCGCTAGGGTCCACCAACCACGCCTCCATGCCCTCATCCAGTGCGCTTTCCTGCGACTCGCTTTGCAAAAGACCAAGTCTTTGCTCAAGCTTGACCGGCGCGAAAAACGTTTCGAGACTGCGCTGACATAACAGCGGCAGACGCGCATCAAGATTCACATCCACGAAAGCACGATTGAAATCGTCTCGCCCGAACTGCAAAGAAAACTCACATTCTCCCTGCTGCTCAGATAAAAGCTCGGCGAGCCGAGGCAATTCAATCAGCTGCAAACGGCCCTCAAAGCGCCGTCTGGACTGAACCATACGCCATACATCAACGGAGGCTGGCAAGGCTGCAGACATAAGCCGCAAAGCTTATATCGCTAAACCTATGTTGTCAATGCACTTTTGACCTAATTCAGCAGCGAATCAGGGCGTTTGAGTTCATCGGCCGCACAGGGCAGACTGTGCTGCACTCGTCCCGGGATACATCGCGTTGCAGCTCCTGTTGATTCTCTCAATCACCGCCGTCGCCACCGTGCTCGCCGGCATTATTTGGGCCAGCCTGCGCAGCCGCAGGCGGACCCGATCGATTTATCTGATGCTTGATCTTGCCGACGAGCTCGAAGCCCTATTGCGCGAAGCCCAGAGCCGCATGAAGACAGTCAAGTCCCTGATTGACCGCGTACCCGAAGATATAGCCACAGATGCGCGCGCCAGAGCAGCAGCGGGCCTGCCGCTGCAGGACGCCAAACGAGACTTGTTACAGCACCGCATGTGGATTCAAAAACATGCCCTCGACGCCTCTCAGGCAGAATTAGACCAAGCCTGCGATGCCCTGAGCTCGGCTAGAAATGCCCTCGCCCACCAGCTATCCGAACTTAGAGCCGCTTCTTACGAGTTTGAAGAAGCAACCGACGCTTCATGGCAGGCCTCACAACGCGAACCAAGCGCACTAAAACGCGACCCGGAACGCTAAGCTGAGCGCTTTTGGGAGCCAAAAGTGCGAGCTATTGCTCCTAACAGCGGGCTCAAGAAGCATGCCGTTGCGGCCGTTAATGAAGGATAGAACTCACATTTATGGCGCAAGGGCCAGGGACGAGCATGTTTGACCATTTGCTTTCACAGGGCGACAAAAGCATTGAGGACCCAACCAACAAGGCTCCGCAATGGATTCTGCTGTCCATTGGTTTCTTCGTAAGCTTGGCACTATGGTTTATCGTCGCAGGCGTACTTCAAAAACAAGACGAAAAGGAATTTCAAACATTCTCAGACGCGTTCACGACCAAGCTGGAAACTCGCCTCAACCAGAAGATCGCCACACTGCGGTCATTTCAAGCCCTTTTTGATAGCAGCAGCTCGGTCAGCCGCAAGCAATTTCGCGACTTCTACCGCACAGTTCAAGACGGTGAACTGCGCGAAGATGCCGGATCAGTCCAATATCTCAGCCGGGTCATCGCTGAAGACAAAGCCGCGTTTGAAAAGCGGGTGCAGGAAGACCGCTCACTGCCCGGTGAGGACTTCACAAACTTTCGAATTCGCTCACTTGATGACAAGGACGAATATTTCGTCGTCACGTATCTGGAGCCAATATCCGGAAACGAATTAGCCCTCGGCTTAGACAGCGCCTACCTGCCGCAGACCAGAGAGTCCATCGAACGTGCACGAGACACAAACAGTGTGGCCATATCGCCACCCATTGCACTGATCCAAGATGGCTTGCGTAGTGACGGTCTGCTCATCCGATTGCCGATCTATCAAAAAGACGCACCCCTTGCTACCGTGAATCAGCGACGTGCAGCACTCACCGGCTTTATCAGTGGCGTCGTGCGGGTGCGAGAGCTGATCGAGAGCATTGCACCGATTGACGAAGACAATCCCTGGTTTGATCGCTATGAATTGGTTATTCGCGACCTAAGCCCAAGCTACTCCACGTCGTATATCGCCCCGACGCCGGAGACTGCCGATGAACAATCGCAGCCAAGCTCCGGGCAAACACTATATGACAGCCGCAAGCTTCACGCAGATGGTCCCAGCCCCGCATTGGCTGAGATGGAGCGATTCAGCCAAGCCACCGCTCTCAATATCGGCGGCCGCACCTGGGAAGTGCAGCTCTCGCGCCCTTCTAACCTGCCATTGCTGGCGCCAGCAGCTTTGCTGCTACTTCTGGCGTTTTTTGTTTTTACTTTATTAGTTGTCGCAGTTTTTGCTCGCTACCAACGCCGCATGCATTACATCAAGGGTGAATCTGTCCACACCTTAGATGCTCTGCAGATTACGCGCACAACAATGCATTCGATTTTTGAATCGGCAAACGATGGATTAGCGATCACCGACTTCAATGGTCGATTCCATGACGCAAACCAGAACTTTATGCAGCTCTTCGAGAGGTCGCTGATCGACCTTAAAGAGCTCACTTTGCTTCAACTACTGCAATCTAATGTTATCGGCGAAGCAAAAAAGAGAGCGCTGAAGCGTGCCTGCATGGATGACCTGCTCGGATCGAGCCTTGATTGCGTTGTCGAGTTAGCCGATGGAACCCGCAACGTACTCTCAGTGGATGTTCGGCAGATTGCAGAGAAACCGCGTAGTTTCTTAGTTCGCGCCAGCTTGTTCACAAACAAGGCCCGCTCGCTGATTAAAAAGCTTGGATCGGTGGACATCGATGAAACCGATATCATTCGTGAATCGATTGTCCAGAACGCCCCCTTCTCCATTGTTGCCACTGATCGTCACGGCGTAATTACCCTGTTTAACCCGCAGGCCGAGTTGGTGTACGGATACCGCGCTTCAGAAGTCGTCGGTCACTGCACACCGGTGATTTTGCACGACACCCAGGAAATCGCAAAACGAGCCGCCGAACGTGGCATGCCCATGGATTACGACAATCCGACACTCACGCTGCTATCGCTAGTCTGGAACGGTCGCGCAGAAGAACAGGAATGGACTGGCATTCGTAAGGACGGCAGTAAGATTACGGTGCGTTTGAATTCTTGCGCATTACGCAATTCGCAGGGCGATATTACCGGCTACCTGCGAATCTCCTACGACGCAACGGAACGCAAGCGCAGCGAAGAGCAGATACGTCATTTCGCACTGCACGACAACCTAACCGGGCTGGCAAATCGTCGGCTGTTCGAAGAACATCTGCTAGCGGCTATCGCCCGTTCAAATCGAGACGGCCAAGCACTCGCCATACTGTTCCTCGACCTGGATCGCTTTAAGCCGATCAATGACACGCTGGGACATCACGTCGGCGATGAACTACTACAACAAGTCGCAAAACGCATCAGCAGTAACGTGCGCGGCTCCGATATCGTGGCGCGTTTCGGCGGCGACGAATTTATCGTTCTGCTATCCACAGTCAAGGATAGTGACAACGCGATGGAAGTCGCCAAGAAAATCCTCTCGTCTTTTGCCGAACCCATAGTCGTCGGCCTGCATACGCTGCGCATGTCGCCGAGCATCGGGATTTCACTCTTCCCGGAACACAGCACCGAATCGCACAAGTTGGTTCGACTCGCAGACACCGCAATGTATCGGGCGAAATCTCTGGGGCGCGGCAAGGCGGTTATTTTTACTGAAGACATGAACGAGGACGAAAGCGATCGCCTGAGCATTGAGACAGACCTGCATCTGGCAATGGAAATGGACGAACTGTCCCTGCACTTCCAACCCCTGTTTAACTGTGTGGACAACGAGTTGATCGGCGCAGAAGCGCTGCTGCGCTGGACTCGAGACGGCCACAATGTGCCGCCGGCCGAATTCATTCCTCTGGCTGAGGATACGGGCCTGATAGTCCCTATCGGCGCATGGGTATTAGATCAAGCGTGTGCTCAAGCAGCTCAATGGGTTGTCGCGGATTATCCGCTGCGCGTGTCGGTAAACATTTCCATTCGCCAACTTGAGGCCGAAGGATTTATAAACCTAGTTCGCGAAACGCTGAACAAGCACAAACTTGATGCGCGATATCTTGAGCTGGAAATTACCGAGAGCATGGTGGCGAATAATCCAATCAAAGTAGTTGCCGTGTGCAAGGAACTGAAAAACCTCGGGCTCAGTCTGGCCATCGATGACTTCGGCATGGGATTTGCCGGCATGTCTTATCTTCGCGACTTCCCGATCAATCGCTTCAAGCTAGACCAGTCGTTTTTAGAGCGGGTAACTACCAATGCGCGTGACGACCAGTTTGCCACGGCAATATTGGCGCTGGCCAAAAGCATGAACATCAGCGTCGTTGCAGAAGGCGTCGAAAGCGAAGAGCAAATGGCATTTTTACGTCGTGAAGGCTGCAACGAAGTGCAAGGATTTTTTCTCGCCAAGCCCATGCCTGCGACAACCCTCAGCCGGATTCTGCAAGAGCGAATCAGTCTTGCGAACGATTCGATATAGCCCTGAGCTGATCTTCGAAATCTGCACACTGCTCAGTCGCTGAGCGACCAACGGTTCCGCGAAGAATCAGGAATCGGCTCGCGTTTTTTGAATCAGACACTTTGCGCACAAAATGCAAGGAATCAAACTGCGCGCAAATCTGCCGAATAAAACCGTTCCACGCACCCGGCTTGGTCGCCAATGGCTCCAACACAATCATCACCTTCTGGCCGTTATGGCCTGAACTGATTTGCGATTGACCCATGCCCCATATTGTTAGCTGGACGGCGCGACCGTGCTTGTGATTCATCGGATGATCCATGCTGAGCATATCGGCCTGCTTGTGTACGCCAAAACGAAGCTGCGCCAGAGTCATGAAATTATCGGCGACGATCAACTCATCGGATTTCAGTTCGGCCTCGACCGCTTCACCCAGTTCACGCCAACCGACAAAATTGTTGGGGTAAAGCTTGCTACGACCATCAATTGGACTCCATTGCGGCGATGCGGCCCATAAAAACCAGACAATTGCCAACGCATGCAGTGGCCATGCGAATCCATGCGCCAGTCTGCGCCACCTTCTCGGGTACGCCGATTCGCCGATGACCAGGGGAGCAAAAACCAGCAAGGCCGGCATGACGCTGTAGGTCCAATGAAAACTGGTTCGTATCTGATCTACAAAAGACGCCAGCGCCGCGTACACGGCGATCGGCAATAAACAGGCGAATAGGACTATTTTGCCGGGAAACTGCCGATTAGTATTGCGATACAGACACCACAGTACAGTCAACGCCAATGCATAAATCACCGGCGTACTGATAAGCGCCTGCGCAATCGGCTGTAGCAAGCCGGCCGGATCAAATGACCATGGATGACGATCAACGAGCTGGAACTGCAATCCGCTGTTGTGCATTTGCGCGTTGAAAACAACCAAGGGCAGCCAAGCCAAGGCACCCAGGGTGCCTGCTAAGAGAATTCGCCTATTAAATAAACTCCGCCAGCCGGCGCTGAGCGCAAAGCCTAGAACCAAAGCAAACAGCAAGGGGGCAAAGCGATAGTGGCAGAGCGCACCCACAGTCAGCGCCAATCCAAGCTGCAACGTGGCTACCCAGGGCAATTGCCTACGCCACTGCGTAAGCGCATCGAGCGCCAACAGAAAACTGAGTGCCAATACGATTTCGGGCAACGCTAAAAAACCACTCAAGGTGGATAAAGGCAGTGCAAGAATTAAGGTCCCGGCAAACCAGCTTTGTTCTGCGCTAAACCAGCGCAAGCAAGACCGGACAGCGAGCAGTGGCAGCGCGGCGCCAATCAGAATAAAAACTGATCGAACGCCGAGCTCAGTATCTCCTAGAATTGCAGTGCCTATCGCGATGAGCCAAGCGTTCATACCAGGCAAATCGGAATACGCCCAGGCCAGATTCTGCGACTCCAGCCAATAAAATGCCTCATCGCCAAAAAGTTGCAGATGCGAAGCGATCCACAGTTTAATCAGCAAAAGCGCTGCCCACAGTGTGAAGAAGATCGCGCGCATATTTTTGGCATCCGTGTCAGTATTAGCTTTGGTCATCGGGATCGGCATTTATGCAATTGCGGGACACATCAATCGTACCTGACAACCGCCTACAGGCGCTGCGCCAGGCAGTAAGTCAAGTCAACGGGCTGATACTGGGTAAGGCTGAAGCGGTCGAAATGGCATTTATTGCGCTGTTGGCGAAAGGCCACCTATTAATTGAGGATCGGCCGGGCCTTGGTAAAACGACCATGGCACGATCAATGGCGGCAACCCTGGGCATCCAGTTTCAACGCATGCAGTTTACCGCCGACCTTTTGCCCTCGGACATCATTGGTGTGTCGATATACGAGCCGGACAAAGCAGCATTTCGTTTTCACCCGGGCCCTATCTTCACTGAACTTTTGTTGGCCGACGAGATCAATCGCGCTCCGCCAAGAACTCAATCGGCACTGTTAGAAGCCATGGCCGAATACCAAGTCACGGTGGATGGCACGTCACATAAATTGCCCGAACCATTTTTCGTTATTGCGACACAGAATCCGGTCGATTTATCTGGAACCTTTCCGCTGCCTGACTCGCAAATGGATCGCTTCTTGCTTCGAATTTCTCTCGGCTATCCCGATGCTCAATCAGAAAAGGCGATGCTTGCCGGCCAGGATCGCAAGCAAATGATTGAGCAGACCCGGCACTGCTTGTCGGCTGCTGACGTACTGCATCTGCAAGATATTTCGGCAAATGTTCACGCCAGTGATCACTTGGTGGCCTACATCCAATCACTGGTTCACGCCACACGTAACCATTCGGGAATCCGGGTCGGATTATCGCCTCGCGCCGGGCTCGCTTTACTTCACTGCTCGCGGGCACGCGCGTTGATACAAGGCCGTGATCACGTGTTACCCACAGATGTTCAAGCGCTTTTCTGCGCAGTCGCGGCGCATCGAATTGTTGCAAACTCAGACTCCAGCAATGCAGAGTCTTTGGCGCGCCAGATTCTGACGGAAGTCGCTGTCGACTGAGGCATTATGGCTGCCAACGACTGGACTGAACGCATTATTGACCGGCTACCTGCTGTGCCGCTGGTGCGTCCACGTCTGCCCGAATCGTTGCCCGTAGTGTTAAACCGGAAACGAATTTACGTACTACCAACGCCATTCGGCCTATTTATAGCCTGCCTGCTCATTACCATGCTTCTGGGCGCGTTGAACTACAACAATAATCCCGGCGTTCTGCTGGCGTTTGTCTTAGGCGCAATCGCAAACAATAGTTTAATTAGCGCGCACATGCGTCTTTCCGGCCTGGAAGTTTTTTCGATTCAGGCTCAATCAGTTCATGCCGGTGCTAATTTAAGCCTGGCGATTAAGTGCCGCAACCAAGGCAAGGTCAGGGCGCGCGATGGTCTGGAGTGGTCACCACCGGCTGATGCAGATGCGTTTGCCGATGAACAAACCCAAGACGGCGAATTAAACATCAGTATTGCTACAAACCGCCGCGGGTTAATTAAGTTGCCGAAGTTGCGCGTGAGCACGGTCAGACCATTTGGCCTGGCCCGAGCATGGAGTTGGATTTGGCCCAATCAACACGTAATGATTTGGCCTAGGATTGAACAAAACGGTCCGCCGCTGCCGCATAACTATCACATCAGCGGCGGCCGGCTTACTCTGCGCAGCAGCATGGAAGAGCCGCACCATTTACGTGAGTACCGGCGCGGCGATCCGCAGCGACTAATTGCCTGGAAGTCGAGTGCAAAGCGTGGTGAATTGATGGTGCGCGAATACGAGTCCGGCATTCCACGCGAAATCTCTCTCGACTGGCATCAGCTTCCGATGCTGGACTATGAAGCCAAAATTAGCCGCCTGACTCACTGGGTAATATTGGCCGAGCAGCGTGGCCTCAATTTTTCATTGAATCTGCCCGATGGACTTATTGGACCCTCCCAGGGGGCAAGCCATTTGCAGAACTGTCTTGATCGTTTAGCGGCGCTACCCAATGAACGCTAAGCCGCTCACCAAAAGCACGCAACTGTGGTGCGCCTTCGCCGTGATGCTTTGCACTTTGCCCTTGTTATTGGCAATGCCGGCTACGGTAACGTTGGGGATTTTAGCTACCGGAGCGTTTGCTGTCGGTGGAATACTATTTAAGCCGCTGCCCGGATGGTTACGTCTGCTTTTGGTTTTATCCTTAACCGCGTGGGTCGGTATTAGTTTTAATTTCCAACCGGGCCGTGACGCCGGTAGCGCGCTCTTGCTCGCCATGCTTTCGCTGAAACTATCGGAACTTCGCGTCGCCCGCGATGCCCTGAGCGTTGTTGGCTTTGCACTGTTCGCACCCTTCGGTGGCTTTTTGCATGATCAGGGCCCGCTTAATTTGATTCTCACGATTCCGGCGATTGCCATTGCTTTAGCATTACTTGCCGGCCTCGCTAAGAATCGTACCAATCCGCAGTCGCAAATTATCGGCACTGAAAGCCTCAAGCTCGTTGGTATTGCAACAGTGATCGCATTACCGATGGCGCTGGTTGGTTTTTGGCTGTTTCCACGATTCCCCGAACCGCTTTGGGGCCTTCCAGAAAACGCTATGGCCAGAACCGGCATCAGTGAAAAGATGTCTCCGGGCGACTGGCTCGAGTTGTTTTCTGACGACTCGCCTGCGTTTCGCGTCGATTTCTTCGGGACCCCTCCTTCGCCAAATCAGATGTATTGGCGCGGGCCGGTTTTAAGCAACTTTGACGGTCGCAGCTGGACTCGCGCACGGTGGCAAGAATCAGTTCCTTTGGAACTACCGGATTTTTCGAATACTGCATCGCGCCTTTTGCCCTATGAAATTACGCTGGAGCCCAGCGATAGGAAGTATCTTTTCGCGTTAGATATTCCGCATGCCGTGCCCAAATCCTCTTACATCAGCGGCGACCTAACGGTACTGTCGGAGGAACCCATCCGGGCGCTTTCGCGATGGCAGCATACGGCAATGAATTTGCAGGGATATCAACTGCGATTGCCGCGAAGTATTCGCGCGTCGGCGCTGAACCTGCCACCTGACTTTAATCCGCGAACGCTTGCACTGGCGAAACAACTAAGCACTCAGTCTTCGGATGAAATCGACTATGTGCGGCGAGTCTTAACTTGGTACAACGCCGAATTATCCTATTCGCTTGCTGCTCCGCCATTAGGCCGCCATACCGCAGATGAATTTTTGTTTGATACAAAAATTGGCTACTGCGAGCATTTCGCGTCCTCCTTCACGATGCTGATGCGCGCATCAGGGATCCCCGCGCGTGTAGTTACCGGATACGCAGGCGGCTATCGCAACCCGATTGGCAACTATTGGCTTATCCGGCAATCCGACGCGCATGCCTGGACCGAAGTTTGGCTCGAAGGACGTGGCTGGGTTCGAATTGACCCGACGGCTGCGGTAGCCCCCGATCGTATTTTCGATACGGTGGATGATCTGGCTGTGTTTGATGATTCAGGACTGTCCTCCTTTTCTGATGTCGGCGATTGGATACGCAGCCACTGGAACAACATGTTGCTGGGCTACGATGCGTTCAAACAATCCCAATTACTGCGACCAATTGGCATAAAAAACGCTGATCCGCACCAACTCGGCATTGCATTCTCAATCAGCCTATTGATCGTCATGATCTGGACGATCTGGTGGTTTTGGCGCGATCAGAACAAGCCCACCGATCCGCTCGAGAAGGCCTGGCGCGCGTTCGCCCGACGACTCGCTAAGTCCGGAATTAAAAAGGCCAGCCATGAAAGTGCAACCGATTTTGCCTTACGGGCGGCCGCACAGATGCCTGCACATGCGGCCTCTATTTCCGCGCTCAGCTACGGTTATAACAACATGCGATACGGTCGTCTGGCGCTAACAGAACAGGCATATCAAGAGCTGCTGATGGGACTGAAGCGCTTCAATCCGAGCTGACCTTCCAGAGAACTTACTTATGAAGCCACTACTGAAAACTACTGCTATCGGACTGCTCATCTGCACGTTGAGTGCCTGCGTGAGCGCGCCCAAGCCCCTGCAGGGCGACTACATGGCAATCTCGCCGCTCCAGAGCAAAGAGATCGGCGCAATGAACCAGCGTGTGCGCTGGGGTGGAAAAATAGTCAAGACCACGCCTTATGCCGAGCGAACATGTTTTGAAATTGTCGCGATGCCGCTGTCAGATTCAGCACGACCAAAAAAGTCAGACCGCAGCCTGGGCCGGTTCTTTGCCTGCCGCAAGGGCTTTTATGATCCGATGATTTTTACCGAGGGACGCGAGATCACGATTTCCGGCACACTCAGTGGTTTCGATTCGGGACAAGTAGGCGATTACCGTTACGAATACCCCGTGGTTGACGCTGCTGTTATTTATCTATGGTCCGATAAAGTGGAACATCGCATCATTTATCACGATCCGTATTGGCCTATCTGGTGGTGAGTGGCAACTCATGGTGCACGCCTGGGAGCGATGAATGAGCAAAAGCTTTAACAGATCGAGGGTGACAGCCGTTCGTGCGGGCTAAGCTCAACGGTACCCGCACGCTGCAACACACACTTTTTTCATAAAAGCCGGCGCCCGGCTCCGCCGGGCAAGAGCAATAACAGATCGAGGGTGACAGCCGTTCGTGCGGGCTAAGCTCAACGGTACCCGCACGCTGCAACGCACACTTTTTTTATAAGAGCCGGCGCCCGGCTCCGCCGGGCAAAAGCAATAACAGATCGAGGGTGACAGCCGTTCGTGCGGGCTGAGCTCAAAGGTACCTGCACGCTGCAACGCACACTTTTTTGCCTCGCCCGTTCGCTCACGCACGTTCGCCCGATGGCGAACGTGAGCGCATGAGCTCACCCCGGGGGCCAGGTCATTTGGCGGCCGGCTAATAGATGCAAGTGAATGTGATAGACGGTCTGCCCACCCTGACTATTGCAGTTAATCACGGTGCGGTAACCGTCTTCAGCAAAGCCTTCGCTTTTGGCGTATAGCGCAGCACTGTGGACCAACTTACCGACCAGCTGCTCGTCCGCCACACCCATGTGATTCAACGTCGCAATGCGGTGCTTAGGAATAAACAGCACATGCACGGGCGCCTGCGGATTGATATCTCGAAAGGCCAGCACATCATCATCTTCATACACAATGTCAGCTGGAATTTCTCGTCGGATGATCTTGTCGAAAATTGTTTCGCTCATAGCTTCTCCGGATAATTAGTGGGCGTCTGTCCTGCTACCAAATGCATGCGCCAAGGTGCCTCGGTCAACATATTCCAACTCGCCACCCAGCGGCAATCCCTGTGCCAGACGACTCGGCTTAATTCCATAATCGCGTGCCATTTGCGACAGATAATGAGCCGTCGCTTCACCCTCAACGGTAGGGCTGGTTGCAACAATCAACTCAGTAATGGGTTCTTCTGCCAGACGCTTAGCGAGCAGATCCAAACCCAATTGCTTGGGGCCGACGCCATCAAGCGGCGACATACGCCCCTGCATCACAAAATACAGACCGCGATAACCCGTTGCCTGCTCAAGCGCTAAACGATCAGCGGGAGACTCCACCACGCATAACAGGTGTTTCTCGCGCGAGGCGCTTGCGCAGATCGAACAGACTTTGCTTTCCGTAAAGTCGCGACATTGGGCGCAATGTTGAATACGTTCGACCGCCTGCAGCAGCTTTTCCGCCAGGCGCCTGCCGCCCTCGCGCTCACGTTCAAGTATGTGGTACGCCATACGCTGCGCACTCTTCGGCCCCACACCGGGCAGGCAACGAAACGCCTCTAGCAATTGTTCCAGCAATGATCCGGATGACATGGCAATTCGCGATAATTAAAACAAACCGGGTATTTTCATTCCGGGCGGAATCGGCATACCCGCAGTAGCGCTGCTCATACGCTTTTGCGATTCTGCATTGGCTTTATTCACCGCGTCGTTAATCGCAGCGGCTAGCAAGTCTTCAAGCATTTCGCCATCACTCAGAACCGAAGGGTCGATACGCACTTTGCGTGCTTCCATTTTTCCGGAAAGCGTTACGGTGACCATACCACCACCTGCGTTACCTTCAACTTCGATATTGGCCAGCTCTTCCTGGGCCTTTTTCATATTCTCTTGCATACGCTGAGCTTGCTGCATCAGTTGGGCAATATTTCCACGCATAATTAAATTCCTGATTACTGAGGTTTAATTGAACCGGGCACTGTTTGACCACCCTGTTCCAATAGTTTTTTAACCGCCGGATTGCTCAAAAACGCATCCTCGGCCGCCATCTGCTGGTCGTTACGCACTTTCTCTTTGCGATTCGCCAGGGTCTCCGCGACAACCGATGCAGATTGAGTCACACGGACTTGGCGCAAGCCACTGACAACCGGCATTACTGCCTGCAACAACTGCTGCTGCAAAGATTCGTTGATCAAGTGCCCCATGCCTGCAGATAGATGCAGTTCCAGCACGCCCGATTCGAACGAAGAAAACACCGCATTGGAAGCGAGCTCATTGACCGGACCGCGCAAGTTCAGCTGAGCAATTGTGTCCAACCATTGAACATTGCTACTCAAGCCTACGCCCGGTCCAGCGCTGCGCAGCTCCCGCGTGGCTGGGGCATCCGGCTTGGAATTAAGCACCGGCTTTGCCGCCGGGGCTGGCTGCACCGTGGCGGCTGCGGTTGGCTGAGCAGGATTTGCTGACTTTGTCGGCACAGGACCGACACTCGCCAAACCAGCGCTCATTGGCCGAAACGCGAGCATGCGCAGCAAGCTCATTTCGAAACCAACGCGTTGACTCGGAGCTAACTCCAAATCACGACGCCCTTGTACCGCCATCTGATACCACAACTGCACGACTTCAGCAGGCACCCTTGCGGCAAAGCTGGCGATATCAATCCGTTCCATCGGTACCGCCGCATCCGGAACCAACTGGCTTACCTGAATTGCGTGCAATGCCAAGGCCAGATCGTCCAGAACCTGCTGATAGTCCGGCGAGAACTTACTCAACTCTTCGACTGTTCGCAGCATCGCGATACCATCGCCCTGACTTAGTCCGTCAAGAATTTCATTGATGCGGGTTCGATCAACGCTTCCGAGCATCGACAAAACTGCATCTTCGCTAAGCTTACCGGCGGTATAGGCAATAGCCTGATCCAGAAGGGATAAGCCATCGCGCAAGCTACCATCGGCGCCTCGCGCCAAAAGAGCAATTGCCGCATCATCACAACTGATATTTTCGGCGTCCAGAATTTTGCGCATTTGTGCGGCAATCTGGTCGAGTTCCAAACGACGCAAATTAAACTGCAAACAACGCGAAAGTACCGTGACTGGCAGCTTCTGCGGGTCGGTGGTTGCCAGCAAAAACTTCACATGTCCCGGCGGCTCTTCAAGCGTTTTCAATAACGCATTGAAGGCGTTCTTCGACAACATGTGCACTTCGTCGATTAGATAAACCTTTACCCGACCGCGGGCCGGCATGTATTGGGCGTTTTCGATTAAATCACGCACATCGTCGACACCGGTATTAGATGCTGCATCGATTTCGAGAAGATCGACGAACCGACCCGCATCGATGTCGGCGCAGGCATTACAGGTTCCACACGGCTCGGCACTTTGTCCTTGCTCGCAGTTCAACGACTTGGCAAAGATTCGCGCGATTGTCGTTTTACCAACACCGCGGGTGCCCGTGAACAAAAACGCATGGTGAACCCGGCCGCTATCGAGCGCATTGCTAAGGGCTTTGACTACGTGTTCCTGACCAACGAGCTCAGAAAAGCGGCGCGGACGCCATTTACGAGCGAGTACAAGATAAGACATGGGATTAGCTCTGTGTGACCCACCCATTGTGCCAAGCATCGCGCCAGACACCAAGTAAGAAGAGCAAATGATTCGCAGGGGAGCTGGAGTGGCAGCCCCCGCCGGTTAACCCCGGCACCCGAATCGGTTAATACCGTTGCTCCCTTCCGGGCCTGGCGGAGTTTTCAACCTATCGTCGCGGGGGCCGACGGGAGCCACCATAGAAACTGGATGGCGGAGAGAGAGGGATTCGAACCCTCGAAAAGGGGTTTAGCCTTTTACACACTTTCCAGGCGTGCTCCTTCAACCACTCGGACACCTCTCCGCTTTAAGGCTACGCCGTCCAGGGCCGGCTATTCTAACCAAAGCACGCAGACCTGGCTATGTTTATATTTCCCGCCCGGTTCAGCTTATGAGCCCGTGGGATCTGCCAATTCAATCAACATCCCAGCCCGGGCTACGCGATGGCCGCGGGCTTCGAGCGCTTGGGCTTCAGCCGCGCTGGCATAGTGATAAAGCACGCAGCGCGCCAGAAGGGTCTTGGCGTATTCGCGCTCCAGATCGTCGATGCCGCTATGCGATGGATTGCCGTGCAGCGCGCAGTCATGGGCAATGAGCTCACCTTGATCGGCGTGTTCCTCAAGCAATTCAGGAATCGGCCGCGTGTCCCCGGTCCACACCAGAGAACGGGCCAATTTCAACGCGAATGCGGAACCTTGTCGATGATGCCGCACGGGAAAAATCTGATACCAAACGCCGTTGTGCCAAAAGCCTTCATCAACGACGATTAGCTGAAATGCATCCCAAAAATTTGCGCCACCCTCGGCGAGCACGTTCGGATACTGTGCAACGCGCGCTTGCAGATGCGGCATAACTCCGGTTGGTACATAAATCCTGGTCTTTCCACGACGCTCAGAGTCAAAATAAGATTTAACAAAGAGCCGTTCAAAGCCTGCGACATGGTCCATGTGCGCGTGGGTGATAAACACCGCATCAGGCGGGTGACCATAGTGCGCCAGATAAGCGGTTAATGCTTCGGGCCCGCAATCAATCATGAGCTCGGACTTATTGTCGCGCTCAATCACGGCAGAGGAATTCCCTAATTCCACCGCTGAGGCATTTCCCACGCCCAAAAACCGTAATTGCCAGCTCATTCGCGGATTACCTGATCATGGGCGGTACGTAATCTTTGCATGCCTTCGTGGATGGATTCCTCACTGACCTGCCCGCGATACTTTATTAAATGCCGCTCCAGCCGGGCTAAGACATCCTCAGTCCAGCCTCCAACATTCGATTCAATCCGCGCCTTATCCCAATCGATGATGTAGATTCTTCCATCGCGGCCCAGCAACACATTGCTCGCATTGAGATCGACGTGGTGACACCGATGCAGGTGGAACCGGGCAATGCACTGGCCCAAAGCCTCCCACGGCGCATGGTATGGGTCGGCGTGTACCGCTGCCTGAAAATCTGATTTTGCATCAATCTCACGCATTAAAAGGGCCGCTCGATAAAACCAGCCGTCCTTCCATACCGCCGCCGCTAAAGGCTCCGGAACCGGCAATTTAAGCGCCACCATGCCTTGCAGCAGCTTAAATTCAGCAAAGCTACGCACCCTGCCCTCGCCTTTCCACAAAAAACGATCAGCGCTGAGCTTGGCAGCCAGGCCTCCTCTTCGGTAGCGCCTGAGCACCGCGCGACCAAATGGCCCGCTAACCCGGAAATTTCCGCCGCGACCTGCTTCGGCGATGTGTTGCGCCGATCCACCCCAGTGATCAGCCTCAAACCAAGCCGGCAATACCCCTTCCATATGGCGCTGATCGAGCCAGACCCGCACTTCCGAGCCGTCGACCCGGAACGCTTGCATCCGATATTGAGGTACGCTGTCTCTCATTCCGCTAGTTTAGCAAGCATTCTTAGAAAACCGTGCCTGACCCGATCCAATCCATTTGTATTTTGCGCCTGTCCGCACTCGGAGACGTAACCCACGTCGTGCCGCTGATTCGGGCGATTCAAAAAGCCTCTCCTAAAACTCAGATCACCTGGGTCATCGGGAAAACCGAAGCACGCTTTTTGAGCGCGCTTGAGGGTGTCGAATTTATCGTCTTCGACAAAGCGGGCGGCCTGAAGTCGATATTGCAGCTGCGCAAGCAACTTGCCGGTCGCAGCTTTGATGTCTTACTGCATATGCAGCTTGCGTTGCGCGCCAATATTTTATCGAGCCTGATTTCGGCGAAACGAAAGATCGGCTACGACACCCAACGCAGTAAAGAGGGTCATGGCCTATTTGTGAGTGAACGCATCAGTGCCGGCGGCTTCCATGTACAGGACGCATTCCTGCAATTTCTCGCGCCCTGCGGCATTGAGCCGGGCAAACTGGAATGGTGCCTGCCTACATCGGAGAGCGATCGGGCATGGGCGCAACAACACATCCCCGACCAACAGGCCACACTGCTCATATCACCGTGCTCCAGCCACCGCTTGCGCAACTGGCACGCTTCCGGTTACGCCGCCTTAGCAGACCACGCCCACAGCAAAAGTTGGCGAGTCATTTTATGCGGTGGTCGCAGTGCGATCGAACGCGCCGCCGGCGATGAAATTTTAAGCCGAACGCAGGCACCCGTTATCGACCTGATCGGCAAAGACACGTTTGGACAGTTCTTAGCGCTTTGCGCCAGAGCCAAATTGTTTGCCGGCCCCGATTCCGGCCCGGTACATATGGCCAATGCCATGGGCCTTAAAGTCCTGGGGTTGTATGCATGCACCAATGCTAAGCGCAGCGGCCCCTATTCAGACCTTCGCTACACGATTAACCAGTACGAGCTGGCCGCACAACGCTTTGAACGGAAACCGGCCGATCAGCTCCCCTGGGGTAAGCGGATCGAGCACCCGGGCGTAATGGACCTCATCAGCATCAATGACGTGCTCGACACATTCGACCGCTTTTGCGCTGATCAATTCTAGCCGGCGCTAACTCGCGTCCGGACGGCCGGCACTGCCGTAATCCTGATAGCTCTTTTCTTCGACGAACTTTGAACCCAGCGCGAGATTGATCTTCTTTTTGACGTTGGCCCGGTCATCGTTAACGAAATAGACTGAGCGCGCCAATCGAACAAACTCCTCATCAAAGGACTGTGCTTTTTCCTTGATTCGAATATCGTCTTCAATCACCCACAAGGTTTCATTGATGCGTTTGAGTTCAGCGCGCAGTTCAATGATGTCTACCTTCGATGCCGGATGCGCTGCCCACGTTTGATTAAGCGCGTCGAGCTCAGTGCGTACGTTGGCCAGTTTGGCCTGATCGCTCATACGCTCTGATTTAATTTCCAGAATCGCCATCTTATCGAGCAATTCACCAAAGGAAACGGGGACTGAAATCTCAGACATAGCTAATTCCGACAGAAGTACTTAGCGCATTCTACCGCGTAGCCGCCAGACGCGTCGTGCCGGATTAAATGAGTTCTGTGAGGATCTATCGCGCAATTAGAGGATGATCCGGAGTCGCTGGCCTTATCACCCTTGATTCGCACAGACGGGCTGCAGCTTGGAGCGATTTTCTGATGCCCCAAAAACCAAATCCCGAACCCGGACATTGACTGTCCAAGATCGGGATTGGCAGGCCCTCAGCGACCTGAAGACCAACATACTCCTGATTTATCCCAAATTCCAGTGTCGTCGGCGCCAGCTAGGCCCGCTAACAGGGCGTTTGATTGGCCGCGTGAAGCCGCGCACAAAATTTCCGTATTTGATTTGCTGAATCAGTTACTTAGTGACGTTTTTTTACTAGACGCCTTTGCGCATTAGCCGATGTTCGAAAACCGATAACGATCTGCGCGCTCGAGCACATGGACAGAGCGGTGACGATCGCTCGGATTAAATCGGCCCGAGCTAAGTGGAGGCCAATGGCTCCGACTGATATCAAACCTGCGTGCTGAGCGGGCCGCATTTGGCGGTCCAGGCTGTGCTTCGCCCAGTCTGTCGAACCCAATTAGGTTGCGAAGCAAGCGGGACTTCGACAATGCGCTAGGCCGGCTTCGAACAGGTCTGATCCCAAAAGATGCGTGCAAAATATGGCTCAACTCGAAGCGAGGCTTCGAACCCCTCCCTCTCAAAGCAAAAAAGCGCCACAAGGGCGCCAAACTCTTCGAAGGTCGGGATTGATTCGGTGCGTTCCGCACCTCATCCGCTGCGCGGGCCGCCTCTGGCGGTCCAGATCGAGCGATGCTCGATCTGTCGAACCCTACATATTTATTACCGAGGGTTCGAACCCAACCGACGCCCAAAGTAAAACAGCGCCCGATGGGCGCTGTTTTACTTTGAATGGCGGAGAGGGAGGGATTCGAACCCTCGGTGGGCGCAAACCCACGCCTGATTTCGAATCAGGTACATTCGACCACTCTGCCACCTCTCCGCAGAGCGCCACATTATACGGCTCCAATAGGCTTCCGCATAGCCTCTAAACGACCTGAAGTGAAAAAGAAATCGGTTCGATTTAGCGCACAGACAGGGCCCGCCGAGAAAACCATTTAAATCTGAGCCTTTTACACGAGTCGTCCTGAACCCATCACATTCTACGTTGGCCAACTTATAGAAAGCCCGGTCTTTGCCTGTAAGCCGGCGAGCTCAGGACGACCCAGCAGAAAGATTCTCGGCCAGACCGCGCGAATCTCAATAATTCGAGCTCTGATCTGCGGAAAGTTCCCCGAAAGAGTTCGAATTAGTTAGACTTTAAGTGATCATCAAGGAGCCTTAATGATTGAATTTGGTCATTTGAGCCACGTTGGGCTTAGACGCGAGCTAAATGAAGACACCTACTATGGCGACGCCGATCTGGGCCTGTGGCTCGTCGCAGATGGCATGGGTGGTCATGACTACGGTGAAGTCGCGAGCGCCATCGCGCGAGAAACCATTGTTAGCGAAATTCGCGCTGGCCGTTCTATCAGCGAAGCGATCCGTAAGGCAGATGAAGAAATAATAAAAGCATCATCCGAGCGCGGTGAAAGCTTGCCCATGGGCACAACCATCGTCGTGGTGCGGGTAAACAACAAAAAATTTGACCTGGCCTGGGTTGGCGATAGCCGCGCCTACTTGTGGGACGGTGAGCTCACCCAGATATCCTCAGACCACAGTTATGTGCAAGAACTGATTGATCAAGGCGCGATCACCTCCGAGCAGGCGCGATCGCATCCGCATCGCAACGTTGTGACTCAAGCCCTTGGCGTGACCGAACCAGATAATTTGAAGATCGAATCCATCGGAGGCGAATTGCGGCCGGGCATGCAAATTCTGCTGTGTAGTGACGGACTGACTGAAGAGGTCAGCGACGCCCAAATTGCCCGACTCATGGCACACACCGAGTTGAGCGCGCAGGAATGCGTTGATCATCTGGTCGCCGCAGCGCTGGATGGCGGCGGATCGGACAACATTACCGTGCTACTGCTCAGAGCAACCTAGCCACCCACACGCATTAAAGTCAGATCACCACGACCAATTGGTCCCGGCCTTTTTGTTTAGATCATTGAGCCGCTTTTCATGTTCTGCAATGTCCGTCTGGTCCGGCGCTCGTTGAATAAACGAGATACCGGCCAGCGACTGATTAACATCCAGAACCGTCGCCGAGTCGGATTTCTTGGCACTATCCAATGCCAAGCTCGTTTGGCCGGACGTGAGCGCAATATAGACATCCGTTAATAACTCGGCATCCAGCAGTGCGCCGTGGACCGTCCGATGCGCGTTGTCCACGCCTAATCGACGACACAAGGCATCCAGAGAGTTTCGCTGACCCGGAAACCGCTCCCGGGCCAGTTTCAAGCTATCGATCACATCTACTGTGTGATCCCGCATCGCGCCGAAGTGTTTGCCGGCTAACGAGAGCTCGTAATTAAGAAAGCCGATATCAAACGACGCATTGTGAATTACCAACGTTGAATCGCGAACGAAATCGAGGAACTCATCAATCACTTCTTCAAACTTTGGTTTATCCGACAAGAAATCCAAATTTAATCCGGTTACTTCTTGGGCACCAACCTCCATCTCTCGACCTGGATTGATATAGCGTTGGAAGGTTCGGCCACTTAAGCGGCGCTCTACCAACTCCACACAACCGATTTCGACTACGCGATTCCCGCGCTCCCAGGACAGGCCCGTGGTTTCCGTATCGAGAACTACAATTCGACTCATCAGGATTTTGCCTTTGCTATTGCGATTGCCGCATCTCGGGCCAAGGTATCAACACGTTCATTTTCAGGATGTCCGGCATGCGCCTTAACCCATTGCCATTCGATTTGATGCTCAGCTACTGCCCGGTCTAATCGCTGCCACAGATCCTGGTTTTTTACCGGGTCACCGCCACTGGTTCTCCAATTACGCAATTTCCAGTTCCGCATCCACTCGGTAATACCTTGCTGCACGTATTTTGAATCGGTAACCAATCGCACATCGCAACTATCGCGCAGCGCTTCGAGCGCGCTGATGGCTGCCATCAACTCCATTCGATTATTGGTCGTTTCAGGCTCTGCGCCCGACAGCTCTTTGTCGTGGCCAGCATAACGCAGTAACGCCGCCCAGCCGCCTGGCCCGGGATTTCCCAGACAGGCACCATCGGTAAAAATATCAACTTGCTTTCGGCCTTTCGTCATCCGGAAATCGCCTTGGGGGCGATTGCGGTTCGAGGCATATTATTTCGAATCATGGTTAAGCCAATTTCGTTTCTTCTGGCCACATGATAATTGAAGCGGCGCATCGGGTTAAGAAACCCGAACCGGTTTTCCGCGTTGGTCACATCCACCGAACGCTGAGCAGACCACAGTGGCCCGATACCGCCGCTGTTTAGAAGCTTCAAACCATTGGCATGCAAGGCAGCGGTAACACGCATTGAACTAATCAAATTGGCTCCACGCCGATGTTCCGCCCACGATTTTAAGCTCAACGGATTCAGCGACACGATGACTAAAAGGCCATTTGGGCGAAGCACGCGCGCGAGCTCGCGCAAAAACCGCGCTGGGTCATCGCTTTGCTCTAAATTAAATACCGCATATACCAAACTCATGCTGGAACCGACCACCGGCAACTCAAGGTCGTGACATCGCCAGTTGCCGTCAAGCTGGCCGTTTCGCGACTGCAAATAAAAATTACTGGCAATGCGACCCGGCTTCGGTTTGAAAACGTCTCCACGCCATGGGCTGATCACCAAACCGGCATCTCCGGTCGCCGAATTAATCACCTCGAGCAACTCCGTGTGCGCGAGTAAAAAATCTGCCAACAAAATGCGGGCCGACGGCGGTTCAAGCCAGTGCTCGATTTTTTGCTTGTCTTGCAGCATTGGGCTCATAGTGAGAATTCTGCGCTAATCTGTCGCCTAGGTCGACCGGAACACTACCGTGCCAGAACTTCATGCTATTCCTGCGTTCAACGACAACTACATCTGGGCGCTCGCAGAGCACGATGGCGCCTGCCTTCTAGTGGACCCGGGCCAAGCCGAACCGGTACTTGAAGCTCTATCGGACGGACTCAGACCGCAAGCAATTTTTCTGACTCATCATCACGCCGACCACATCGGCGGGGCGCAACAGATTGCCGAGCATTGCAAAATACCGATCTACGCGCCCAAAGATCCGCGAATTAATTTCGCAACACGCATTATCGGTGATGGCGACTACGTGGAGCTCGGCTTTTCAGAGCGGCAGTTCCGGGTGGCGTCTATTCCGGGGCACACATCCAGCCACATAGCTTTTTATGATCAGGAATACCTGTTCTGCGGCGATACCCTATTCAGCATGGGGTGCGGCCGCATCTTTGAGGGTACACCGGAGCAAATGCTGGGCTCATTACACACACTGGCTGCTCTTCCGGACCATCTACAGCTATGTTGCGGACATGAGTACACCTTGGCGAATGGCCGCTTCGCTCAGGCGGCAGAGCCGAATAATCCGCAGCGCGACCGGCGTTTAGCCGAGGTCCACGACTTGCGTTCGCAAAATCGCCCCAGCCTGCCCTGCACTTTGGCCACCGAAAAAGCCACCAACCCCTTTCTACGTTGCCAATTACCCCCGGTACAAATGCAGGTCGCCAAGGCCACCGGAGGTGAAGTGGGTGATGAGATCAGCTGCTTTGCCTTGATGCGGTCCTGGAAAGACGGATTCAATCCAGCGCTTTAAACAGTTGGCCTGATCGCGATAAACGGTCAAACTACAGCTCTTTTCCAGTTTGACGGAGTTTTTATGGGCTTTCTCGAAGGCAAACGCGCGCTTATCGTGGGCATCGCCAGTGCGCGCTCAATCGCCTGGGGTATTGCAGAAGCGATGCGGAACCAGGGTGCTGAGCTGGCTTTTACCTATCAAAATGACAAACTCAAATCGCGAGTTGAAGAAGCCGCCAATGAATTTGGCAGCTCAATCGTCATTCCTTGCGATGTTGCCGAAGACAGTTCAATCGATCAGATGTTCGCTGAACTGGGCAAGCAATGGGATGGCTTCGACATCCTGGTGCATTCGGTGGGATTTGCGCCGCGCGAAGCGCTCGATGGCGGGTTCTTAGACGGGCTGACCCGAGAAAACTTCCGCATTGCCCATGACATCTCGGCCTATTCCCTATCGGCGCTGGCAAAAGCCGGGCGCCCTATGATGAAAGGCCGTAACGGCTCAATTCTCACCCTGAGCTATTTGGGCGCAGAACGCGCTCTGGCCAACTACAACGTTATGGGCGTGGCCAAAGCCAGCTTAGAGGCCAGTGTGCGTTACCTGGCACTGAATCTGGGGCCGGAAGGTACGCGAGTTAATGCGATTTCGGCCGGTCCGATCAAGACCTTGGCCGCTGCCGGCATCGGCAACTTCCGTAAGATGCTGGGGCACGTGGAGGAGTACGCGCCGCTGCGTCGCAATGTGACCATCGAAGACGTGGGCAATGTAGCGGCATTTATGTGTTCCGACCTGGCCGCCGGAGTCACGGGTGAAGTGACCTATGTCGATGCGGGATACAACATTCTGGGTATGACCGGAGTGGGCGACGTCTGCTAAATTCGCGCAAACGATCGACCAAAAAAAAGCCCGGATATCCGGGCTTTTTTGATCGCGCTTATAAGCGCGATTCGTTAACCGTAATTTTGTATGTACTGCGAAGCGCATCAATAAATGCCTGTGCCTCCAACTGACCTCGCAATTGCGCCAATTGTGTCTTCAACAACCCTTTGACGGTCTCGTCGGTATCAGCCGCATCGCCGTCCTGCACGGCACTCACACTCACCAGAGCGAAGCGATTGTTGCCCATATCGGCCAAAGCAATGGCCGGGTCACCCTCAACTGCTGCCGGACGTGGAAGGCTGAATGCTTGGGCAACTACCGCCGGATGCGGAACCGCTGATCCACGTGCTGCGGCGCTAACCGACGCCACTGAACCGCTGATTTCCGTGGCCAGATCAGTCATCGACGTACCGGACTGGGCGCGTTCCAATAAAGCCATTGCGCGGGCCTTGGCTTCCTCGCTACGCAGCTTCGATTCTAAATCATAGGCAACCTGGTCCCGAACTTCATCGAACGGGCGCAGAACCGACGGCTTGTGCTCGCGAACCTGCAAAATCACCATGTGGTTTACACCGAGCTCGATGTTCTGACTCACCTTACGTTCCTGCAACTGCTCTGCGGCAAAGGCCACTTTACGAACTTCATCTAACGCAGCGATACCCTCACCGCTTTCGCGAGTGAACATACCGGAGGAGTACACCTCAATGTTCAATTCACTAGCTGCGTTACGCAGCGATGTCGGATCAAGCAGAATTTTATCAATCAATGCGCCGCCAAGTTCGCTATAGGTGCGCTCACGCTCACTCTCCAGATACTCAGTAGCGAGTTGATCGCGCACTTCCTCAAATGGCTGGCTTTGTGCTTCTAAGACCTCACGCACGAATACCACGTGAAGGCCCTGCTGCGTGCGGATCGGATCGGAAACCTCCGACTCGGCCAAACTAGCTACCGGCGCGTCAAACTCTGACGGAAAAATGCCCGGCTGATAAACGCCAATATCGCCACCGAGTTCGCGCGAGAGCGAATCATCCGAGAACTCCCTGGCCAATGCCGCGAAATCCTCACCTGCACGCGCGCGCTGGACCACTGTTTCGGCACGGGCTTGAGCTGCTGCGACGATCGCGGCATCTTTAAAATCAGATACTTCGATCAAAATTTGCGATAAGGTTTTTTCTGCCGGCCGACCAAAACGCAATGGGTTCTGCTCATAGCGTTCAAGTAAATCTTCTTCTGCCACCACGCCCGTTGTGGGCATTGCGGCAACATCCAACTCGACGTAATCAATCGCAACCGTTTCAACCGTGCTATACAGCTGCGGATTATTCTCATAATGCGCCTGAATCTGCTCTTCGCTGATCTCCGGCGCGCTAAATGGCGGCTCAATAATCAGCGCGGAGATATCACGGGTCTGCCGTTGCAGACGCAAAAACTCATCCAGTTCGGCATCGGTGACAATTGCACTGCGTCCCATGGTTCCAACCAGGCTGGAGGAAACAACTGCTCCGGCGATTTCAGCGTCGAAACTATCCCCGGTATAGCCGCGCACTTGCAGCCACGCCTGATAAGCCTCTTTGCCAACGAATTTTCCGTTCTCGGTCAGTCCGTCAATTTCTAGAATTCTGTTTCTGATTTGCGACTTGGATGCCCGAATGCCTGCATCTTTGGCAGCCAGATTGACCAAACGTTCGTCGATCATACGCTCCAGAATCTCGCGCTTCATCGAAAGCGCCAAAAATGCTTCCGCATCGAAAGAGTCGCCTTGCGCCTGTTGCGTTTCGGAACGCACCCGATTTAAACGATCAGTGAACTCAATGGTCGAAATCGAATCGACCTCCCAGACAAGCTTCCTGACCAACCACCAATCCGGCGCTGATGTCCACCACGCCGGAGCGCGCTCAATCTTCGCCGCCGAACTATCCATATCCGAGCGAGTCAAACTGTCCAGCCCAAAAAAAGCCATCGCAAACATGATCGGCACAAGAATCAAAACGGCAATCCAGCCAGAAGTGTTATCTCTAATTTTTTGCAGCATTATTTATTCGCTCTTAATTTGGATTAGTCCGAAAAGTTCGGCCCCAATAGTCAGCTATTCTCGCGGTTTCCGGACTACAAAAACAGCCCGTACGACAAAAACAATAAGGGCGCCTCGCGGCGCCCTTATCATTAAAAAAATGGCGGAGTGGACGGGACTCGAACCCGCGACCCCCGGCGTGACAGGCCGGTATTCTAACCGACTGAACTACCACTCCGCTTTTTTCTGGTGGGTGCTGAGGGTTTCGAACCCCCGACCCTCGCCTTGTAAGGGCGACGCTCTACCGCTGAGCTAAGCACCCTTGGCAAGCAAGACGACTAGTTTAATGCATCCTTAAGGGCTTTGCCAGCCTTGAATGCAGGATTTTTTGAAGCTTTGATCTTGATGGTTGCGCCGGTTTGCGGGTTGCGACCCTGACGTGCAGCGCGCTTGCGAACAGAGAAGGTTCCGAAGCCAACGAGGGTTACGGTATCGCCTTTTTTCAGTGCCTTACGGACGGTGTCAATAAAACCGTCAACGGCGCGACCTGCATCTGCTTTCGACAGTTCGGCTGCGTCAGCAATTGCGGCAATAAAATCAGATTTATTCATTCTGGACTCCCTAAGCGGTGAATACCGCGGTTTGATTTTCCGGTTTCCACTTTCCGCGGAAAGTGGGTCCGGTTCCATTTCGCCGGGATGTAATTTTTCATCACGGTTGCGCTGATTTATACCAGCGCAGCTCCAAGCGTGCAATAAAAAATACCAGCTTTTATGCGGGTTTCAGCGATTTTTGATTATTTTTGCTTAATGCGCCCGACCGCTTTCTCCGGATTCTCTCTCGTCAACCCCTGCTTTTTTCTTCTCGGGTCCGGCCGACTCTTTTGTTTTTGGCTTGAGCGGATGTTCAAGTGCTACATCAAGAACCTCGTCAATCCATTTAACGGGAATGATTTTAAGTTTCTCAGTTACGTTCTTGGGAATTTCCGTTAAGTCTTTTTCGTTCTCGATAGGAATGAGCACCGTGGTGATGCCCCCGCGCAAAGCCGCAAGCAGCTTTTCCTTGAGCCCACCAATTGGCAGCACTCGACCGCGCAAGGTAATTTCGCCGGTCATCGCCACATCCGCGCGCACGGGAACTCCGGTCAATGCCGAGACCAGCGCAGTCACCATTGCGGTACCGGCACTCGGGCCGTCTTTGGGCGTGGCCCCTTCCGGCACGTGTACATGGCTGTCGAGCTTTTGGTGGAAATCGGTATCAATGCCCAATCGCTCGCTACGCGAGCGCACCACCGTATAGGCGGCCTTGACCGACTCCTGCATCACTTCACCCAATTGACCGGTGAGCTGCAGATTGCCTTTGCCCGGCGAAAAACTTGCTTCGATTTGCAATAAGTCGCCACCGACCTCAGTCCAAGCCAGACCGGTTACCAGGCCCACCTCGTTCTTCTGTTCGGCGCGACCGAAATCAAAGCGTTGCACACCGAGGTACTTGCTCAGATCTGCCGCATCAATTTTGACCTGCTTGACCGCTTTGGCAGATTTCTTTTTCGCCTTCGATTTAACCGGCCCGGCGAGTGCAATCTCCTTGACCACTTTGCGGCACAACTTGGCAATTTCCCGCTCCAGATTACGCACGCCAGACTCACGCGTGTAGTAACGGATAATGTCGCGGATTGCGTCGCTGGAGATCGTCAATTCCTTCGCACTCAGCCCGTTTGCCTTGAGCTGCTTGGGCGTCAGATAACGCTCCACAATATTGAGCTTTTCCTCTTCGGTATAACCCGGAATTCGAATCACTTCCATTCGGTCCAGTAACGGTGATGGAATATTCAAGGAGTTTGCCGTGGCGACAAACATAACCTCGGACAGGTCCAGATCAACCTCAAGATAATGATCGTTAAACGTGTGGTTCTGCTCCGGATCCAGCACTTCGAGCAATGCCGATGACGGATCGCCACGGAAATCCATGCTCATTTTGTCGATTTCATCAAGCAAGAACAGCGGGTTCTTCGTGCCTACCTTACTGAGGTTCTGTACGATCCGGCCCGGCATCGAGCCGATATAGGTGCGACGGTGCCCGCGAATTTCAGCCTCGTCACGCACGCCGCCCAGCGACATCCGCACAAACTTCCGATTGGTCGCCTTGGCAATACTCTGGCCGAGCGATGTTTTACCCACACCCGGAGGCCCGACCAGGCACAGGATCGGCCCCTTCATCTCGCGCACGCGCGTTTGTACCGCGAGGTATTCGAGAATACGTTCCTTAACTTTTTCCAGGCCATAATGATCTGCATCCAAAACTTCTTCGGCTTTGGGTAGGTCACGACGAACTCTTGAGCGCTTCTTCCAGGGCACGCCGACCAACCAATCCAAATAGTTGCGAACAACGGTTGCTTCCGCCGACATCGCCGACATTTGTTTGAGTTTATTCAGCTCATTCTTAGCCTTCGCCTCAACCTCTTTAGGCATCCCGGCATCGGCAATTTTTTTGGTCAAATCTTCCAGCTCATTCGGCGCGTCATCTAAATCACCCAGCTCTTTCTGAATGGCCTTCATCTGCTCATTCAAATAGTACTCACGCTGACTGCGCTCCATCTGCGACTTCACCCGGCCACGGATGCGCTTCTCTACTTGCTGGACGTCTATTTCACCCTCGACGATACCCATCAACATTTCCAGGCGGTCGCCAATGTCCAGAGTTTCGAGCAAGGTTTGTTTGTCGCTCAGGCGCGCACCGATATGCGCGGCAATGGTGTCGGCAAAACGACTGGGGTCATCAATCGCTGACAACGTAGTCAGCAGCTCAGGTGGCAATTTGCGGTTGGCTTTAAGGTACTGCTCAAACAATGACAAAAGCGATCGTTGTGCGACTTCAAGCTCACGCTCTTCACGCGCAGTTTCCGACTGCAGGGTATCGACGCTAGCCAATAGCGCACCATCGGCGGCCAACTTGATTTTGGTGACCTTGACCCGCTGCAAGCCTTCGACCAGCACTTTGACCGTGCCATCGGGTAATTTCAGCAACTGCAGAATTTGCGCAACGGTGCCGACCTTGTACAGGTCCTCACCGCTGGGATCATCGATATCGGGACTGGTTTGCGCCACCAATAAAATCTGTTTGTCGCCTTCCATCACCTGATTCAGCGCCTTCATGGAGCGCTCACGGCCGACAAACAGTGGGATGACCATATGCGGGTACACCACAACATCCCTCAAAGGCAGGACCGGCAAGTCGGTGACGCGGACGGGTTCGCTCAACATTCAGCACTCCAAGTATTTCGTATTTCCTATGCCTCTATTTATGGGGGCATATTGGGCCCGGCACAAGCCGAAACCGAAAAAAAAGCCCCAGCAAACGCTGAGGCCTTTAAAATCATTGACTTAGAACAACTATTCGGCAGCAGCAGCGCGATTTCCGCCCGTGCCTCGATAAATCAAATAGGGTTCGGTCTGCTGATTGATAACTGCCTCATCAACAACCACCTTCTGCACATTTTCCAGCGAAGGCAGTTCAAACATGACATCCAATAAGACCGCTTCAATAATAGTCCGCAGACCACGCGCGCCGGTTTTGCGTTTGAGTGCTTTTTTCGCAATCGCGATGAGCGCATCGGGGCGCACTTCCAATTCCACGCCTTCCATTTCAAACAGACGGCGGAATTGTTTGACGATTGCGTTTTTCGGCTCCATCAAAATGCGAACCAGGGCCGATTCGTCAAGCTCTTCGAGCGTCGCAACAACCGGTAAACGGCCGACGAATTCTGGTATCAGACCGAACTTGACCAGATCCTCAGGCTCCACATCGGCCAACAGCTTGCCGATTTCGGCCTTGCGCTCAGAACTTTTCACTTTGGCACTGAAACCAATACCACCGGCATCGGTACTGCGTTGTTGGATCAACTTATCCAGACCGGCAAATGCGCCGCCGACGATAAACAGGACGTTCTTCGTATCCACCTGCAAAAACTCTTGCTGCGGATGTTTACGACCGCCCTGCGGCGGCACCGAAGCAACGGTGCCTTCGATCAGTTTCAGCAGCGCCTGTTGCACGCCTTCGCCGGATACATCGCGAGTGATCGACGGGTTTTCTGATTTGCGTGAAATCTTGTCGATTTCATCAATATAAACAATGCCCTGCTGCGCTTTTTCAACATCGTAATCGCATTTTTGCAGCAGCTTTTGAATGATGTTTTCCACGTCTTCACCGACGTAACCCGCTTCGGTCAGTGTCGTTGCGTCGGCAATCGTAAACGGCACATTGAGCAAACGTGCCAGCGTTTCAGCCAGCAATGTTTTACCCGAGCCGGTCGGACCGATCAGCAGAATGTTTGACTTAGAAAGTTCGACGTCATCATTTTTGGTCCGGCTTTCCATGCGCTTGTAGTGGTTATAAACCGCCACTGACAACGTACGCTTGGCACGGGACTGACCGATGACATATTGGTCGAGCACTTCCAATATTTCCTTAGGCTTGGGCAGGTGGCTGCGCGCGGCCTGGGATTTTTCTTCCAGCTCTTCGCGGATGATGTCATTACACAGCTCGACGCACTCGTCGCAGATAAACACACTGGGACCCGCAATGAGCTTGCGCACTTCATGCTGGCTCTTTCCACAAAACGAGCAATACAAAATCTTACTGCTGTCTGAGGAGCGGCTTGGCCGATCTTCGGTCATCGAAAAACCCTTCGAAATTACAGTGTTACGTGGCGAGAATAGCACAGACGGGGTGACCGCCAAGCCCCTAAGGGGCTATGGCCATTATCGGCTCTGTCCGGCAAAACCTTATCCGGCCTGAATGCTTTCCTCAGGACGGCGCTCCAGGACGTCATCAACCAGACCGTAGGCCTGTGATTCTTCAGCGCTTTTGAAGTTATCGCGCTCGGTATCGTGGGCAATCGTCTTGATCGGCTGACCCGTGTGCTTAGACAAAATGCCGTTCAGGCGATCCCGCAAGGACAGGATTTCACGAGCATGAATGTCGATATCGGTGGCCTGGCCCTGGAACCCACCCAGGGGTTGATGGATCATGACCCGCGAGTTCGGCAACGCGTAGCGCTTGCCGGCCGCACCGGAGGCTAACAACAAGGCGCCCATGCTGGCGGCCTGACCGACACAAATGGTGCTGACATCCGGGCGGATGAACTGCATCGTGTCGTAGATCGCCATGCCGGCGGTGACAATCCCGCCCGGCGAATTGATGTACAGACTGATGTCCTTTTCCGGGTTCTCAGCTTCCAGAAACAGCAACTGAGCGACGATCACATTAGCCATGTAATCGTCGATGGGGCCCACCAGAAAAATGACTCGCTCTTTGAGCAGGCGTGAATAGATATCGTACGCGCGCTCACCACGACTGGTCTGCTCGACCACCATGGGTACCAGATTGAGATTCTTGGTCGGATCCATTACTGCTCCTTAATTGATGTGCTTAAGCGCTTGGCTTGATTGCGTCGCTGAAGCTTACCTCTTTAACCGTTGCTTTGGCACGTTCTGCGACCCAATCGATTACCTGCTCTTCCATCACGCGGTGCTGAAGGTTCGACATCAGCTGCTGGTCATTTCGATACAGTTCAATCACTTGGTTCGGATCTTCGTAGGTGGAAGCAATCAGGTTCAATGTTTCGACAACGCGTTTCTGCTCAAGTTTCAAATTATTCTGACGGGCAATTTCGCCAACCAGCAAACCGGCTGCAACGCGCTGCTTGGCCTGGGACATAAATTCCTTAGGATCGTAACTGGCATTTTGCATTCCGCGCTGCTGCGCTTGACGCTTGGCGCTCTCAACCAAGGAATTCGCTTCAGCCTCAATTAGTTTCGGTGGCAACTCGACATCGGCAAATTTCGCGACCAACTTAGCGGCAACTTCTGCACGCAGTTTGCCCATCAACGAGCCTTTCAATTCGCGTGCCAAATTACTGCGCACTTCTTCACGGAACTTCTCTAATTTACCGCCTTTGATACCGAAGCTTTTGATGAATGCTTCATCGACTTCAGGCACTTTAGGTGCGGAAACCTTAATTGCTTTGACCGTAACCTTGGCGTCTTTACCAGCCAGGTCTTCTACGCGCCAGTCGGCCGGGAACTTAACGTCAAAGGTTTTCTCTTCGCCAGTTTTAATGCCTTTAAGTGCGGTTTCAATTTCCGCGAGCATCACATTGGAACCCAGCACGGTTGCGCCACGCTCCACGCCTTCTGCCGGAAAACGCTTATCAGCGGCCTGTGCAACCGTTTCCAGGTTAACCAGATCGCCGGCTTCAGCACCGCGCTCAACGGCTTCCCATGTACGGCGCTGCATTTGCAGCGTTTCGATCATCTGATCGATATCTGAATCATTGATTTCTGCTTTCAGGCGATTAATTTCAATTTCAGACACATTGATCTCACCAAACTCGGGAACAATTTCGAAGGTTGCCGAATACTTAACTTCTGAACCATCCTGGGTCTCGGCTTTAAATTCTGGCGAGCCGGCGATCTGCAGTTTTTGCTCGCGCACGGCTTGCGCAAAACTTTCGCGCACTAAATCACCATAGGCTTCACCGCGAACTTGGTCACCATACTTCTGCTCAATTACCTTGGTTGGTACTTTACCCGGGCGAAAACCCTTGATCCGCACCGTTTTGGCCATCTCGCGCAGACGCTGACCAACTGCATTATCGAGGCGATCGGACGGCAGAGACACCGTAACGCGACGCTCAAGACTGCTGGTGTTTTCGACAGAAACTTGCATAACAACTCCCGGTGCCACATTGCTGTGGCTTGCACATAAAAATTAGCGCAGAAAGCTGATGCTTCCTGCCCCGATACATAATTTGGTGCGAAAGGAGAGACTCGAACTCTCACGGGGGTTGCCCGCTGGAACCTAAATCCAGTGCGTCTACCAATTCCGCCACTTTCGCTTACGTTTTACGCCAGACTCGCAATGGTGGGCCGTCAAGGATTCGAACCTTGGACCTACGGATTAAGAGTCCGCTGCTCTACCAACTGAGCTAACGGCCCATTGCTACGTCTGCTCGCGCAGCACGAACCTGCCATTATGCCTTATGTAGGGAATGGGGTGGAAGACGGGATTTGAACCCGCGACCCCCGGAATCACAATCCGGTGCTCTAACCAACTGAGCTACATCCACCATAGATGCTGATACTGGCGCGCCCGGCAGGAATCGAACCTGCAACCACCGGCTTAGAAGGCCGGTGCTCTATCCGTTGAGCTACGGGCGCATCGTACCGATATTGTTACATCAAACAGACAATAACCACACCATCTGACCATATAAACCGGACTTCACACAAGACCGGTAAATTGGTCGGGGCAGAAGGATTCGAACCCTCGACATCTAGCTCCCAAAGCTAGCGCTCTACCAGACTGAGCTATACCCCGAGTCGTACAAATAGTGCTTAGCGCAAAATTTCACAGACTTGGCTGTTTTTTGTCTGCGTCGATTCCCGACGTCTAAAGGCAAAAAAGGTGCCGCAGCACCCCTTCACCCATTCACCAATGGCGCGCCCGGAAGGATTCGAACCTCCGACCCCCAAGTTCGTAGCCTGGTGCTCTATCCAGCTGAGCTACGGGCGCGTAGGGGCGGAATTATGGGCGTTGCGACCTGTTTCGTCAACAAGGAATTCAGCTTTTGCTGCACAAAGTACGGATTCATTTAGCTGTGCGTTAGTAATTAGACGCAAGCGACACAAGATACCTACGATGAACTTAATCCAATCGACGCCAGCATATTCAACGCATGCATCAATGATGCGAGCGCTATGAAGCACCGCTTCATGCGAAAAGGAGTCGCCGCAAATTCAATTCATAGGCGATAAATCAGCCCCGCCTCACTCAGGTCTGATGTTTGATGGCGCGACACTCGGAAATCCCGATCGGGATTGACTCGGGTCATCCTGACCCTCGCCACTTCGGGGCCGCCTACGGAAAGCCTACAGACTCCGCTCAACATCAGATCTGATCGCTACGAGCCGACGGCATCGGTAAGCCGCCTAGTTGTTTGGCAACTCCATTGGCTCGAACCTTTTCATCAGACAAAAAAAACGCCCTTGCGGGCGTATTTTTTGTCTGGCGGAGAGAGAGGGATTCGAACCCTCGATACGGGATAAACCGTATACTCCCTTAGCAGGGGAGCCCCTTCGGCCACTCGGGCATCTCTCCGTATTTTTGCTCCCGAGCGAACTCGGGATCGCAAGGATAACGGTTCTGCCCAAGCGGGTAAACTCTTGTATTCTACTTTTCTTCGGTATTTGAGCCTTGGGCGGCCTGTTCCTGCTGGATTCGCTGAAAAATCTCTTCCCGATGGACCGCTACATCTTTCGGTGCGGTGATTCCGATCCGTACCTGATTTCCCTTGACTCCCAAAACCGTCACCGTGACCGAGTCTCCGATCATGAGGGTTTCGCCAACGCGGCGCGTCAAAATAAGCATATTGCTCTTCCTTACCGGATTCTTCCATGCACCGGACAGCGGCCTGAATAGCCGCCCCCTTCGCTGCACAAAAATTGTGAATTGAAGCCCGCGATCACGATCGCGGCAATGGTTAGTTTAGCACTTGGTCGGATTGGGTCAGCTACCGCGCTGTTCAATCCAGCGGGGTAGTTCAGCCAGAGCTGCGATAAGTTCCGGTCCATCCTTCCCTCCTCCTTGTGCCATATCGGGCCTTCCGCCGCCCTTACCGCCAATTTGACCGGCAATATGTGACAGAAGTTCACCCGCTTTTACACGCTCCAGGGCCTTACCTTTCACGCCAGCCACCAATGACACTTTCCCGTCTTCGGCGCCTGCAAGCACAATAACGGCATCAACCAGCTTATTCTTTAGGACATCCATGGCATCGCGCAAGGATTTGGCATCCATGCCTTCCAGTCGGGCCGCAACCAGCTGTAGCGAGCCTATTTGCACTGCGCCCTCAGCTAGTGACTCGACCGCACCCGAGGCTTGTTTAGCTTTCAGCGAATCGATCTGACGCTCCAGCTCTTTTTGTCGGTCCATCAAGGCACGCACCTTGTCCGCGACTTCCGGGACGCTGGCTCCGGTGAGATGGGCTAATTCGAACATGCGCTGCTGATTGTCCAGAACATAATCCAGAGCCGCCGCGCCGCTAACCGCCTCGATCCGGCGTACGCCGGCGGCGACACCGGATTCCGAAGTGATCTTAAACAAACCGATATCACCGGTTCGTGCGACATGGGTACCGCCGCACAACTCGGTTGAGAAATCGCCCATTTTCAGAACGCGCACATGCTCGCCGTACTTTTCGCCGAACAGGGCCATCGCGCCAAAATCAAGCGCCTCTTGCATTGCCATATGATGCGTCTCGGCTGCAGCATTCCGGCGAATCTGGTCATTGACCATTCGTTCAATCGTATTCAGTTCGTCACGGCTAATCGGTTTGAAATGAGAGAAGTCGAAACGCAATTTGTCCGGCGCGACTAATGAGCCTTTTTGCGTCACGTGATCACCCAGCACTTCGCGCAACGCGGCATGCAACAAGTGCGTTGCCGAGTGGTGCAACACAATTGCCCGACGGCGCTCGCCGTCAATCGCCGCCGCAAGCTTGTCGCCAACATTTAGCGTGCCATGTTTCACCGTGCCCTGATGCACATGAAACTGACCGGCGACTTTCTGCGTATCGGATACATCAAACTGCATATTCGACGAAGTCAGAACGCCGGTATCACCGACCTGCCCGCCCGACTCGGCGTAGAACGGTGTGCTATCCAAAATGATCGACGCCCTTTCACCCGCGCTCACCGCATTAACTGCCACACCATCTTTCACCACGGCCAGCACATTGCATGAGCCTGCGGCGCCATGGTCATAACCGGAAAACTGGGTTGGGGTCAGCTTGGCAATTAACTCCGCAGACAGGGTGGCCTGTCCACTGAACTTACCGGCAGCGCGGGCGCGCTCACGTTGCTCATTCATCAACACGTCATAGCGGCTCATTGCGTCGGCGGCCAAGTGCCAACCCTTGTCTTCATTCTCGCGGCACAGATCAGCAATTAGATCCGGCGGACAACCATAGGTGTCGTGCAGAGTGAACAACTGATCGCCACTTATGATTCCGTTGCTTGAATGCAGATACTCCTGAACTTTCATCATCCCCGCATCCAGGGTTTGATCGAACGCGGATTCTTCCGATTTCAACGCCTGTTCAATCAAGCTGCGCTTTTGCACCAGCTCCGGATAACTCGCACCCATCGCGTCAATCAACGGCTGATGCATTTTCCAGAACAAACCATCTGCACGCGTGATGCCGAGTTTCCAGAAATGGCGCACGGCGCGACGAATGATTCGGCGCAGTACATAGCCGCGCCCTTCATTGGATGGCAGAACACCATCAGCAATTAAGAATGAGCAGGTGCGGATATGATCGGAAATGACGCGTAAGGACTTGTGCTCCAGGTCTTTGCAATCAGCGAGTTTGGCCGCGGCTTTAATCAAGTGCTGAAACAGGTCAATTTCGTAGTTGCTGTGCACGTGTTGCAACACCGCGGCAATTCGCTCCAATCCCATGCCGGTATCGACGCAGGGCGCTGGCAGAGGCAGCAAAGTGCCGTCAGCCTGACGGTCAAACTGCATAAACACGTTATTCCAAATCTCAATAAAGCGATCGCCATCTTCATCCGGCGAGCCCGGCGGACCACCGGCAATATGCGCGCCGTGATCATAGAAAATTTCCGAGCACGGACCGCACGGACCGGTATCGGCCATTTGCCAGAAATTATCCGATGCGTAGGGCGCGCCTTTGTTATCGCCGATCCGGATGATTCGATCAGCAGGAATGCCCACTAACGTATTCCAAATCTCAAAGGCCTCATCGTCGGTGTGATAAATGGTCACCAACAATTTTTCTTCCGGCAATTTCCATACCTTGGTCAGCAATTCCCAAGCCCACAAAATGGCATCACGCTTGAAGTAATCACCAAAGCTGAAGTTACCCAGCATTTCAAAAAATGTATGGTGTCTTGCGGTGTATCCCACCGAATCCAAATCATTGTGTTTACCGCCAGCACGAACGCAGCGCTGCGAGCTGACCGCGCGCGTATAACTGCGTTTCTCTGCACCTAAAAACACATCCTTGAACTGCACCATACCGGCGTTTGTGAATAACAAAGTCGGATCATTGCCCGGAACCAGGGAACTGGATGGAACAACCCTGTGTTGTTTAGATTTAAAGAAATCGAGGAAATCCTGACGGATCTCGGCGCTGGTTTTCATAGTTCAAGAATCTGCTGCTGGGGCCCGGCCTGAGCCGTGCTAAATAATTGATGACTATAGATTATCAGGGAAGCAGCGCTATTGCTGGGTGAAATGCGCCGACTTGGCACACTTGGCAGCGCCATAGGCCTGATCGTGACTGAATCCACGGCGCAGCAGCATCGCGACCGCTTTCAGATATTGTTTTTGATCATCCAGTTGCGCCGCCGAGTAGCGCCGGCTGATCACATCGAGCGCCAGTTGCGACCAGTCGGTTTCACAGGCGGCAAGTGCAGCGTCTAATTGGTCAGCATCGACGCCGGCATTTTGAAGGTCCATCGCGATGCGCCGCGGGCCGTAGCCGCTGCTGGCGCGCATCCGGGCAAAGGCCTGGGCAAATCGCGTGTCATTGACGTAGCCGGCCTCCAGCAACTCCTTAATGCAGTCACTGGCTTCGGAGGCACTGAAGCCTTTGGACAATAACTTGGATTCGATCTGCTGGCGCGAATACCCGCGCCGCGCCAGCAGTCGCATGGCATAAAGAAACGGGTCAGCGCCCTTTTTGGCTTTCTGACCAAAAGCCATCAGGCTTCCGCTTCTTCCTCGACTTCACTGTCGCTACCGACATGGTTAGGCACATACAGTTCACGCAGCTTCAACTCGATTTCTGCCGCCTTGACCGGATTGTCCTTCATCCACTGGCGTGCGTTTTCCTTGCCCTGCCCGATCCGCTCGTCGCCACAGCTGTACCAGGCACCGGCCTTATCGATAATTTTGGCATCCACGGCCATCTCGATCATCTCGCCCTCGCGTGAAATACCTTCGCCGTACAAAATTTCGGTAACCACTTGTTTAAACGGCGGTGCCAGTTTGTTTTTAACCACTTTGATGCGGGTCTGGTTGCCGATCACTTCGTCGCCTTTTTTCACCGCACCGATCCGGCGGATATCCAAACGCACCGACGCGTAGAACTTCAGCGCATTGCCGCCAGTGGTAGTTTCTGGACTCTGGCCCGGCATCATCATGCCGATCTTCATACGCAGCTGGTTGATAAATACCACCATGCAGTTGCTGCGCTTGATGTTGCCGGTCAATTTACGCAGCGCCTGACTCATCAGGCGGGCCTGCAGGCCGATCTGCATATCGCCCATTTCGCCTTCAATTTCAGCCTTCGGGGTCAACGCAGCAACCGAGTCGATCACCACAATATCCACCGCATTAGAACGCACCAACATATCGGCGATCTCGAGTGCCTGCTCACCGGTGTCCGGCTGCGACACCAACAAGTCATCGACTTTTACGCCCAACTTGGCAGCATAGCTGGGATCCAGCGCGTGCTCAGCATCCACAAATGCCGCTACCCCGCCGAGTTTCTGGCACTCAGCGATGGTCTGCAGGGTCAGCGTTGTTTTACCCGAAGATTCCGGGCCGTAGATTTCGACCACGCGGCCTCGGGGCAAGCCACCGATACCCAAAGCGATGTCCAGCATCAGCGAACCAGTCGGAATGACGTCAGCGGCCTCTATGGCCTTATCACCCATGCGCATCACACTACCCTTACCGAACTGACGCTCGATTTGAGTCAATGCTGCTTGCAGCGCGCGTTTTTTGTTGTCATCCATTTTGAATCCCTCGTTCGTCGATTGGTGGCCATCATGAATCGGCCTTGTCTCAAATTCTCGGACAGCAAGAAGCTGTACCGCTAAATTATCCCATAGTGGGTGAAATCGCCGTCGGCGATCTGCTGCTCGTTCGTAAGAAAACGCCCCAAGTGCCTGTCATATTTCAGGAAAAATTTTCAGCCAGCTCATGCAAACCGCGCAAGGCTTGCGCAGCAGTCTGCGAACGAACCGCGGAGCGATCACCATCGAAATGAAATAAGCGTGCCTGTGGGTAGCCACCGCGCTTTTTCCAGGCGATCCAAACCGTACCCACCGGCTTGTCGTCGGTGCCACCGGTCGGACCGGCAATCCCGGTAACCGCAACCGCCAGACTCGCCCCGGAGTGCACCAATGCCCCGGAAACCATTTCCATGACGGTTTCCTTGCTTACCGCACCGTGTTCGGTCAGGGTTTCCGGTCGAACGCCCAGCATGGCCTGTTTGGCCTCGTAGCTATACGCGACCATTCCCGCATCAAACCAGTCCGAGCTCCCCGGAACATCGGTAATCAGCTTGGCAATCCAGCCGCCGGTACAGCTTTCGGCGGTGACCACACTGAGGTGCCGGAGGCGTAATGCGTCACCCAGCTCGGTGGCTAAATGTTCTAAAGCAGAATCTTCTGCGAGAAGCGAATTGTGCATCACGTTAGACTATAGGACAGCCAGCTATCTTTCCATCCAATGACTCAAGAAAGTGCCCAACATACGCCGCTCATGCGGCAGTTCTTTGCTGCCAAAGCGGAATACCCCGATTTGCTGCTGTTTTTCCGGATGGGCGATTTCTACGAGCTGTTTTACGACGATGCCCGGCGCGCGGCGCGCTTGCTCGATATCACTCTGACCCAACGCGGCAGCAGTGCCGGTGAACCGATCCCCATGGCCGGCGTTCCGGTCCATGCCCACGAAGGCTATCTGGCACGATTAATCGCCCTTGGTGAGTCCGTTGCGATCTGCGAACAAGTCAGCGACCCGGCGCAAAGCAAAGGTCTGGTAGAGCGCAAGGTGGTGCGCGTGGTGACGCCGGGAACGGTTACCGACGACGCGATGTTGCACGAGCGACGCGATTCCTTGTTGTTGGCCATTTGTAAGCTTAAGCATCATTTTGGAATTGCCTGGGCCGATTTGGCATCGGGCCGCTTCCGGGTCAGCCAATGCGCCAATGAAGACGCCCTGGCCGCCGAACTGGCGCGCCTTAGTCCGGCGGAAATTCTTATCGCCGATGACAGCGTCTTTGAGCCGAACACATTATTTGGATTGAAGCCGGTACGCCGACCGCCGTGGTATTTCGATGCGGAAACCTGTCGCCGGCAACTGCTGCGCTTTTTCAAGCTGCATGATTTGAGCAGCTTTGGTATCGACGACAAACCCGAGCTGATTGCCGCCGCCGGTGTGCTGTTGGCCTACGTTGAAGAAACCCAAAAACAGGACGTTCCGCACTTAACCCATATCGCTGCCGAGCATCAAAACGAATGCATCAGCATGAACGCGGCGACTCGCCGGCATCTTGAAATCGACAGCCGCGCCGATGACCGCGTCGAGCACACCCTACTCGGCGTTTTAGATTCAACGATTACGCCGATGGGTGGGCGCTTGCTGCGCCGTTGGCTCAATCGGCCATTGCAGGACCAGGCGCAAATCCGCCAGCGTCATCACGCCGTGTCTATGTTGTTAGACAGCCATGCATACATTGAGTTTCGCGAACTGGCGCGCGGCCTGGGCGATGTGGAACGTATCGCTGCGCGTATCGCGCTGGGTTCGGCACGCCCGCGTGACCTGGCCACCCTGCGCGACGCATTAAATCGACTGCCGCAGATTCAACAGATTTTAGCTGGCGTGGATGCGCCGCTCATTCAAAACCTAAGCAAAGCTCTTGATCAACACAAACGCGAAGCCGATCTGCTGAGCAGCGCCGTGATGCAAACGCCGGCGATTAAAATCAGCGATGGCGATGTGATTGCAGAGGGCTACAGTGCCGAGCTCGACGAGTTACGCGGCCTGAGCCAAAACGCCGACCAGTATTTGATCGACTTGGAAACCCGCGAGAAAGAAAGCACCGGAATCGCCAACCTTAAGGTGGGCTACAACCGGGTGCACGGTTATTTCATTGAAATCAGCAAAGCCCATGCCGCCAAAGCCCCGGTGCATTACACGCGCAGGCAGACTTTGACCAATGCCGAACGTTACATCACTGAAGAACTCAAACTGTTTGAGGACAAAGTACTGTCGGCCAAAGACCGCGCATTGACCTGCGAGAAGCATCTGTTTGAGCAGCTTATCGACACTCTGGCGCAACGCATTACGCAAATCCGTGAGTGTGCCGAAGCACTCTCAGAAATTGACGTGCTGTGCGGCTTTTCCGAACGCGCCGATAGCCTCGACTGGTCGCGCCCGGAACTCAGTGATTCCCTCGGCATCGACATTCAGCAAGGCCGCCATCCGGTGGTTGAATCAGTGCGCGACGAACCCTTTGAGCCCAACGATCTAATCCTGAATCCGCAGCGGCGCATGTTGATCATTACCGGGCCGAACATGGGTGGTAAAAGTACCTATATGCGGCAGAACGCCCTGATCGTTTTGCTGGCTTATATCGGCAGTTTTGTGCCGGCAAAAAGCGCGCTTATCGGCCCCATCGATCGCATCCTCACGCGCATTGGTGCCGGGGATGATCTGGCCCGTGGCCAGTCCACTTTTATGGTCGAGATGACCGAGACCGCCTACATTTTGCATCATGCCAGCGAGCGCTCGCTGGTGCTGATGGATGAAATCGGCCGCGGCACATCGACCTATGACGGTCTGAGTTTGGCCGAAACATCTGCGGTACATTTGGCCAACCAGAATAAAAGCTTCACCTTATTTGCCACCCACTATTTCGAGTTAACCAAACTTCCTGAGCAACACGCTGAAATGGCCAATGTGCATTTGGATGCCATTGAGCACGGCGACACATTGGTGTTTATGCATGCAGTCAAAGACGGGCCGGCGAATCGCAGTTTCGGTTTACAGGTCGCCGCCTTAGCGGGCATGCCACCCAAGGTGGTGCGCGCTGCTGCCGCACGTTTGCGTGAGTTGGAAAAAGGCAATGCAAGCCCGATCGCTGCCACACCCGACGCGCTGGATTCGCCTATGCAGATTGGCCTATTCAAGCAAAGTGATCCGGCCAGTGAGGCACTGGCCGCTATCGATCCCGACGAGTTGACGCCGAAGCAAGCACTCGAGGCGCTGTATCGATTGAAACTATTGCTCTAAAAATTAAGCGGCGACGGCAGAATTTAAGCGCGCAATTTTAGCGGGGCCTGAATCGGCCTGTGATGCGCTCAAGGCGCTGCTCAAGTCCTGCCAGATGTCGTCGACATGCTCGATGCCAACCGACATGCGCAGCATCCCCTGACTGATACCGGTACGCGCTTGAATGTCCGCTTTGACAACGCGATGGGTCAAGCCTGCCGGATGCTGGATCAGTGAATCCACCGAGCCTAAACTCACCGCAGGCGTAATCATCTGCACATGGGCCATTACCGCTGCAGCAGCACGATAGTCGCCGTGCATTTCGAACGCAATCAAACAGCCCGGGCCACGCATTTGCTTAGACAATACATGCGAGTTTTTAACCGTGCCCAAACCCGGATAAGCCACCGACTTAACCGCAGGATGCGATGCTAATCGGCTGGCAATTTGCATTGCGTTGCTTTGCGCGCGCTCAACCCGAATCGCCAACGTACTCAGGCCACGATGTAACAAAAACGCAGCCCATGGGTGCAATAACGCGCCGGTCGCTGCACGCACCGTGCGCAGTGGCGCTGCACGCCTTTCGCTGCAGCAAACGACACCGGCAATCACGTCGCCGTGACCGCCCAAAAATTTCGTCGCGCTGTGCAACACATAAGCCGCACCAAAGTCGGCGGGGTTTTGCAGAACGGGCGTGGCGAAGGTCGAATCAACCAATACCGGTACATGTCCGGCCGCAGCAACCACTGCTTGAATATCCACCAGATCCAAGGTTGGATTGGCCGGCGTTTCAATGATCACCAAAGCGGTGTCGACGCGCAGGTGGGCGCGAATATCTTTGGCCTCAACAAATTGCGCCTCCAGACCCAACAAGCCCGAAGCTAACAGGTGATCTGATGTGCCATACAGAGGGCGCACAACCAGTACATGATTTCCGCGACTGCGTGCGTCCATCAGCACAGCCGTCAATGCCGCCATGCCGGAGCCAAACGCGACGCAGGCCTCGGTTTTTTCCAGACCGGCCACAGCGGTTTCAACGCGGGCCACGGTCGGATTGCTCAATCGAGCATAAATCGGGTTTTCAGCACTCGCCGCACCAGCCACTAAGGCATCAAAACTGCGGGTGCCGGCATCCAGATCGTGCACCGGATATGTGGTCGATAAATCGACCGGCGGTGCATGTACGCCCAGCGCCGCAAAGTCTTCGCGACCGCCATGAACAACATTCGTTTCTAAACGCCTCATAGCGCATTTCCTTCGTATGAAGTGGCAATTTTAGGCTTTTATTTGCTAGACTGATTCTCTAACGAATTTTATTTTGCTGAATAAGGCCCTCAGACATGCTCGACCAAACTGACTTCGAACTGCTGCGTCTTTTGCGAAAGAATGCTCGGTTGCCCAATAAAGACCTGGCCGAAAAAGTCGGTATTGCGCCGTCGACCGCTCTGGAGCGAATCCGCCGGATGCGCGAAAACAAGGACATTCTGGGTTACCACGCCGAGATCGCGCCCAAGGCCGTGGCGATCGGCATCCAGGCATTGGTCGCCGTGCGTTTGCGCCAACATTCGCGCGACTTGGTCGATACATTCCACACCCACCTGCAAACCCTCAGCGAAGTCCTGGCCTTCTATCACGTAGCCGGAGCCGAAGATTTTCTAGTGCATGTGGGGGTGCGCGACTCAGACCACCTGCGCGACTTTGCCTTGAGCGCATTTACTGAACGCCCCGAAGTCGGGCATATCGAGACCCATCTGATTTTTGAGTTTCGCCGCAATACCGATCTGGCTCATTTTCACCCGGAACTCGACTGAGCAGGGAGCAATCACATCGCGTCGATATCACCCAGGGCTCGAATCAACCGACGCGCACGCTTATCTGGCTTGCTTTCAGGCGGCTGATAGCCCGCACGCTGCGCACCCAACGTCGCACGTAGTTGCTCGCGAGCCTGACGCGATTCTTCAGATTCTGAATATAAAGTCATTGCCTGTTTGGCCGGGCCGCGTTTATCACTGACATCCACGACGCGCACCTCAAATATTTCGGTGCCGCGGGTTACACGCATCTGATCATCTACACGAACCGGCCGCCCCGCTTTGCAGCGCTGCCCGGCAATTTCAATTTTGCCCGATTCAATCGCCTGCTTGGCTAATGCCCGCGTCTTAAAAAATCGCGCGGCCCAGAGCCAGATATCTAGTCGGATTTTTTCGTTGGCTTCTTGCATTCAAACTTCGTGGGTTGCTGCGAACCATCTTAACGCCGGCTGCGCATCGGCCACAAACAAAAACGGCCGCGTGAGCGGCCGTCTGTTGATCGTGCGAAGAAAATTAAGCGATCGACGCTTTGATATCTTCTTTGATGCGTGCTGCTTTGCCTTCCAGATCGCGCAAGTAGTACAACTTGCTCTGGCGCACTTTGCCTTTACGCTTCACGTCCACCGAATCAATCGCGTGGCTGTGGGTTTGGAATACGCGCTCAACGCCGTGACCATGCGAAATTTTGCGCACAGTGAACGACGAATTCAGGCCTGCATTTTTCTTAGCAATAACCACGCCTTCATAGGCCTGGATACGCTCACGGTTGCCTTCCTTCACTTTAACGTTGACGACAATGGTGTCGCCCGGGCTAAAGCTCGGCAGTTCGCGGGTGGTTTGCGCTGCTTCAAAGTCAGCAACAATGGACATGTTGAGATTGCTCATGATGACACCGGAGTCTTTAAATTAATTGGGTTCGACTGAGACAGAACGCCTCACGAAGTCGGCCATTATAGCCTGCCAATTCAGCAGATTACCAGCATATTTCGCTATGAATCGCTATCTTTGGCCTTGGCCGCCGCCCGTTCTTCTATAAAGGCTTGAAGCAAGCCCTTATCGGCGGCACTGAGCTGCATTTTCTCCAGTAAATCCGGGCGCCGGAGCCAGGTACGTCCCAGCGACTGCTGGCGGCGCCAACGGGCGATTTTTGCGTGATCACCCGACAGTAAAACCTCGGGAACGCCCTCAGTGCCATAGCTATCGGACCGAGTGTAATGCGGGCAATCCAATAAGCCATTTTCAAAGCTGTCCTGGGTCGCCGAGTCGGCATGATTCAGGGCGCCTTCCTGCACCCGCCCCATCGCATCGATCAATACCGCCGCGGCTAACTCACCACCGGAAAGCACATAGTCGCCGATCGAAACTTCTTCGCTGACGTGTTTATCAATAAAGCGCTCATCCACCCCTTCGTAGCGCCCGCACAGCAGAATCAAATCCGTCATGGCCGCCAGTTCACGGACCTTGGCCTGGGTCAGCGGCACGCCCTGCGGGCTCAGATAAATCAGCGGGGCTTGCGGATTTTGCTCACGAATAGCCTCAAGACAGGATTCCAATGGCTCGTTGAGCATGATCATGCCGGGGCCACCGCCAAACGGGCGCTCGTCGACGCGACGATAATTGCCGGTCGCATAGTCACGCGGATTCCATGACTTCACCGATATCAAACCGCCATCGGCCGCGCGTCCAACCACGCCAACGCGTGAGGAGGCATCGATAAAGTCGGGAAACAATGTAATGACATCAACGCGCATAGGGCTCGAGGCTGTGATTAAAACTCGGGATCCCAGTCTACCTGCATCGTGCCGGCGGCAATATCTACGTCCAGTACCACGCCGTCGATATACGGCAGATAATGCAGCTTCTCACCGCGCACAACGACCACATCGTTCGCGCCGGTGGCCAGCATATGCGAGACCTTGCCCAGGCTCACACCTTCTAAGTTGGTGACCGAAAGGCCTTCCAGATCGACCCAGTAATACTCGCCCGGCTTAGGCTCGGGCAGCTGGCTGCGTTGAATCCAGATTTCCGCGCCGATTAATAGCTCGGCAGCCTCGCGCGTGTCGATGCTCTCGTGGCGACCGATAATGTTTTTGCCGCGGCTTTCACCGCGCACGCCAACGAGCTCGCGACTTTGGCCACGATGCACAATTTCCCACGGCTGATATCGAAATAAGGCGTCGCGCGGGTCGGTAAACGACTCGATTTTCATTTCACCGCGCACGCCAAGCACACCGACGATTTTACCGAGCAGCACTTTTTGCTCTGAATTCATGGTGTGTCTTTGGAGTTAGGGACTTGCAGGGCAAGTCGAACGGGCCGAGTCTGACTCAGCCCGAACAGAATCAGGCTGCTGCCTTGACTGCTTCTTTGTACAAAGCGCTGACTTTTTCGCTCATCTGGGCGCCATTGGCGATCCAGTGCTTTACACGCTCGGTGTCCAGCTCAAGGCGCTTGTCGGCACCAGCGGCGATCGGGTTGAAATAACCCACGCGCTCAATATTGCGACCGTCGCGCGCATTGCGGCTGTCGGTAACAATGATGTGATAAAAGGGACGCTTTTTGGCGCCGCCACGGCTCATACGAATCTTGACCATTTCAGTTTGCTCTGTAGTTCTGGGGTCTGCACAGGGCATTTTGGCCCAGTGAATCGCCAATTGTAACGGCATTCGGGCCGCTTGGGAAGCCTCTATTCAGCGCCCGAAACCACCGGGGAATCGGCCGCCCATCAGGCCCTGCATTCCGCGCATCATGCCTTTCATGCCACCTTTGGACAGTTTGCTCATCATTTTTTCCATCTGCTGGAACTGTTTGAGCATCTTATTGACGTCGGCCGGGGTGGTCCCTGAGCCCCGGGCAATGCGGGCCCGGCGCGAGCCGTTAAGCAAACCGGGGTTGCGGCGCTCCTTCAGGGTCATCGAGCCGATGATCGCAATCATCCGCGGCACGTCTTTGTTCTGCTGGGCCTGCGCCTTGAGATGGTCCGGAATCTTGCCCATGCCCGGCAATTTGTCCATCAGACCGGCAATACCGCCCATGCCCTGCATCTGCTGCAGTTGATCGCGCATGTCGTTGAGGTCAAATTTTTTGCCTTTGGCAACCTTCTGGGCCAGCTTCGCTGCTTTGTCTTTATCGACCGTGCGCTCAACTTCCTCGACCAGCGACAGCACATCGCCCATATCCAAAATGCGATTGGCGATACGGTCCGGATGAAATGGCTCCAAGCCATCAGGCTTCTCCGAGACACCGATAAACTTGATCGGCGCACCGGTGACGTGACGCACCGACAGCGCCGCACCACCGCGCGCATCACCATCGGTCTTGGTCAGCACTACGCCGGTCAACGGCAGCGCATCGGCGAAGGCTTTAGCGGTCACCGCGGCATCCTGACCGGTCATGCTATCGACCACAAACAAGGTTTCAACCGGTTTGACTTCGGCATGCAGCGCTTTGATTTCGGCCATCATGCTTTCATCGATCGCCAGACGACCGGCGGTATCGATCAGCAGGACATCGGCAAAATTCTTTCGCGCCGCATCAATGGCGGAGCGCGCAATATCGACCGGCTTTTGATCCGCACTGGACGGGTGGAACAGAGCACCTACCTGCCCGGCCAGCGTTTGTAGCTGGGCGATCGCGGCCGGACGGTACACGTCACAGCTAACCACCATGACTTTTTTCTTGCGTCGGCTCGACAGCAGCATGGCCAACTTGGCCACCGTGGTGGTTTTACCCGCACCTTGCAAACCAGCCATCAAGATGACGGCGGGTGCCGGCACGTTGAGGTTGATGTCAGCATTGGCGCTGCCCATCACCTCGGCCATTTCGTCGCGCACAATCTTAATGAGCGCCTGGCCCGGGCTCAGGCTCTTGAGTACTTCCTGGCCAACCGCGCGCTCTTTGATTCGCTCAATTAATGCCTGCACCACCGGCAAGGCCACGTCGGCCTCAAGCAGCGCAATGCGCACCTCGCGCAGGCTTTCACGAATATTGTCTTCGGTCAGGCGGCCGCGACCGCGCAGGCGTTCAACGGTTGACGATAGGCGCTGGGACAGAGACTCAAACATAATTAATCAAACCAACAGGGGCGAGAATTATAACCCTGCGCGCTGGCAAAACACCTAAACCGGCGCTTAGCCGTTCTCAATCGCGCGATGCCTGTGCGACACTTAGCCCATGCTCAAAACCGCACTCGTCCTTGTCACCAGCAGCGCCTATCTATTCGCCGCATTCCTGATCGCGCGGCAAGTGCTGGGTGATTTTCCGTCGAAGCAATCCAACCGTGCCATCGCGTTGGCAACGCTCGCGGCGAGCGCTCATTTAATAGTGCATGTGTGGCTGAGCGATGGCGGCATGCCGCAACTGCACTTTTTCACTGCGCTGTCGGTTGTGGCACTGGGCATGGCGATTCTGAGTCTGGTTGCATCAGCACTGGAAAAATTATCCGCTCTGGGTGTTCTGGTTTTCCCTCTGGCCGCGGCCTGCTTACTGCTGTTCGCGTTTGTGCAGAACCCCGGCGCCACAGCCGTTCACCTGAGCTGGCAAATTCAGTTACACGCGGGATTTTCCCTGCTGGCCTATGCCACCCTCGCTCTGGCTACATTGATTGCCACAACCCTATGGACTCAAGAGCGCGCGCTGCGCAGCAAACATATCAATGCGGTGATTCGCGCCCTGCCGCCGATCACCCAAACCGAGGCATTACTGTTTCGTAGTCTGGTCGCGTCCTTCGCCTTGCTCAGTATTGGCTTGCTGACCGGCGTGGTCTTTGTTGCGGATCTGTTTGCGCAACACCTGGTGCACAAAACCGTGCTGTCTTTGTTGTCGTGGCTATGCCTGCTGATTTTGCTGGTGGGCCATTGGCGCAATGGCTGGCGCGGTGCGCGCGCAGCGCGTTGGACCTTAAGCGCCATGGTGCTTTTAGCACTGGCGTTTTTTGGCAGCAAACTCGTGTTAGAAATTATTCTGCAGCGCGTCTGAGCCGTTTAGAAAGCCGCTTCTAAAGCCTGCGACAATCGTTCAACCGCAATCACTTCCATGCCTTTGATCGAGCCTGATTTTGGCGCATTGGCCTTGGGCACAATGGCGCGCTTAAAGCCATGGGTTGCGGCCTCTTTTAAACGCTCTTCGCCATTGGGAACCGGGCGTATTTCACCGGACAACCCCACTTCGCCGAAACTCACCGTGCGCTCGGCAAATGGCTGGTTGCGTAAGGAACTGAGAATCGCCAGCAGCAAAGGCAAATCGGCCGCGGTTTCCTGCACACGGATACCGCCGACCACATTCACGAACACGTCCTGATCGTACACACCGATTCCGCCATGGCGATGCAGAACCGCCAGCAACATCGCTAAGCGATTTTGCTCCATACCTAAGGCCACCCGACGCGGATTTGCCAGCGGGCTTTTATCGACCAGCGCTTGCACTTCCACCAATAATGGCCGCGTGCCCTCGCGAGTGACCAGCACGATACTGCCCGGCTGGGCCTGCGCACTGCCGGATAAAAAGATCGCCGAGGGATTGGGTACTTCACGCAGACCCTTATCACCCATCGCAAATACGCCGAGCTCATTGACCGCACCAAAGCGGTTTTTAAAGGCGCGCAGCACGCGAAAGCGCGAGCCGGACTCGCCTTCAAAATACAACACCGCATCGACCATATGCTCAAGCACACGCGGGCCGGCGATGCCGCCCTCTTTGGTTACATGGCCAACCAGAAATACCGATGTGCCCGATTCCTTGGCAAAGCGCACTAAGCGCGCGGCACTCTCGCGCACCTGGCTGACCGAGCCCGGCGCCGCGGTAAGTAACTCGGACCAAAGGGTTTGAATCGAATCGGCCACCATCACTTTCGGTTTGGCTGGACTGGCTTGTGCCAATACTTTTTCTACACAGGTTTCAGCCAGCGCGGTCACACCATTAATCGGCAGATCCAGACGCTGTGCGCGCGAGGCGATCTGGCCCAGACTTTCTTCGCCGCTGACATACAACACCGGCGATTGTTGGGCGATGCTGGCCATCACTTGCAGCAACAAGGTTGATTTACCAATGCCCGGGTCGCCGCCAATTAAGACGACCGAACCGAGCACCAGGCCACCGCCCAACACCCGGTCCAGCTCACCGTTGCCGGTACTAATCCGGGTTTCCGAAAGCTCCGTGACTTCATTAAGCGCGGTAATTTTGGCCGCGCTGGCATTGCCAGCCCAATTTTTATGCCGCGTGCTCTGCTTTTCACTGGCTTCGCTGCCCAAGACCACTTCGCTGAGCGAGTCCCACGCGCCACACTCGCCGCATTGGCCCTGCCACTTGTGAAAGTCCGCCCCGCACTCGCCACACACGTAGGCAGTCTTGGTTTTTGCCTTGCTCAACGCCTTAGCCACACATCTCTCCTATTGAACATCCATCCTAAAGCCTTTGCGCTTTGCATGATGTACGAAAGTTCCCTTCTGATTGCCCGCCTATTATCACCCAGACCTTCTCAATTCGTGCGACGGCACATTCGCCACTAGGCCACTATGACCTTAGTGGCTGCTTGCATTACTATCAGACAGACCTTGGATGCAGAGATCGCCCGGAATGGATCAAGAATTAATCGACAACGCCAAACAGGCTGCACAAAAAGCCTATGCACCTTACTCAAAATTTAGCGTCGGCGCCGCAATCAGGACGACCGCGGGCAATGTCTACCTGGGCTGTAATGTGGAAAATTCGGCCTATCCGTCTGGTGTCTGCGCCGAGAAAAGCGCGATCTCGGCGGCGATTATGGGTGACGGGCCGAAAATGAAAATTTCTGCTATTGCGGTGTATGCCATCGATGGCCATGGCAAGCTCGCGGTGGCCGCGCCCTGCGGTCAGTGCCGGCAGAACATTCATGAATTCAGCGCCAATGCCCAGGTGTATTTCCCCAAGGCCAACGGCGCATATCACAGCTGCACGCTCGACGAACTGCTACCCTTTGCCTTTGTGCTGGAAAAGTAGCGCGACTAGTCTTGCGCAGCTGCTCGCAACGCGGCGGACAACGCCAGTTCGATCAATGCATCCATACCCTGCTCGCGCCGCTGCGCAGGCCAATGCTCCTTGCGCGTCAGATGATCGCTGACGGTAAGCAAAGTTAACGCCGAGATGCGTTGCTGCGCGGCGATCGGATACAAACCGGCTGCTTCCATCTCCACCCCTAAAATATTGAAGCGCTGGAGTTTTTCGACCAACTGCGCATCAGGGTGATAAAACAAATCGGTTGAAAACACATTGCCGACATGCAAGGGAATATTCGCTTCTTTAGCACTGCTCAGCGCGTGCTGAAGCAATTGCGGGCAACATAGCGCGGCCAAATCGTAGCCTCCAAATCGAAGTCGATTGACCTGCGAATCGGTACTGGCACCCATTGCCAGGATCATCTCACCCACGCCAATCTCATCGTGCGCAGTTCCGCAGGAGCCAATCCGGATAATTCGCTTTACCGAAAAGTTCGTGGCTAACTCGTGCACATAGATGGATGCCGACGGAATACCCATACCCGCACCCATCACCGAGATCGGCACGCCGCGATAGGTGCCGGTAAAGCCCAACATATTGCGCACACTGTTTACTTGCAGCACATCGTGCAGAAAGTTCTCGGCAATGTACTTTGCCCGCAGTGGATCGCCCGGCAGTAAGACGGTTGGGGCAATCTGGCCACGTTCAATAACGATATGTGCGGTATTCATTCGGCAAATACACTTTGGCCAAACGCCAATGGCGCGACCTG
>CBDUOG010000005.1:0-59463 GCA_965368785.1 uncultured Gammaproteobacteria bacterium
AGGTAACTTTAGGGCTGCAATCGGATCCGGAATTCACCCGACAATTTGCCGCAGATATGGCGCTTATTTCCCGGCAGCTGCTCGAATCATTAGTCATTGTCGTAGTGAGCTTCGCCAGTTACAGCATTTTTTTTGAAGCCAGCACCTGGGCCGCCACGCCCGGCAAACGCCTGCTGCAACTTCGGGTCTGTGCGCCCGACGGGCAGCGTCTAAGTGTCTGGCGTTGCGCCGCGCGATTTGGATTAGGCACACTCAATTGGCTGACTCTCAATTTAGGTCACGCACGCGCCTCGTTTCATCAAAGCCGCCGGGCACTGCACGATGTACTGAGCAAGACCTGCGTCGTCCAGGTTGCCGATGAGGATCGACTGCCCGGCTGGGCGCGCGCGTTTCTCACTGTGCAGTTTAGTTCGATTCTCGGCGGGTTCTTGTATGTTCTGGTGCTGTGGCTGATCAGCATTATCGAATTGGCCCGAGCGGGATTGCTTTAAGGTTTAAACCGAGAATAAAAAAGGGCGGCCATTGACCGCCCTTTTCGCTGTATCTAAAAGGAGACTTACAGAGCGACTTCGTTACTCGTCGCATCAGCTGCCGTATCTTGCTGATCGCCCAAAATATCCTGCCAGGCAAAATAGGCAACCGCCGACCACAGAAGCATCGACACCACAAATAAAGTGAAGAGCACTGCAAAAATTATCGGAACTCCGATAATCGGCAACACGGCTGCAATGACGCCCAAAATTAAGGCCACCACAAACATCACAATGACGAGAACAATCATGGCGACGATAAAGACTAAGGTCATGAAGGCAAAAGCAGCTGCATTTTTCAGCACCGCTCTAAACCCGACAGCGATCGCTTCAAGCGGCAACTGTCCGCGCAACATGACTGCAGGCACGCTTAGCAAGGTCACGAATCCGATGACCAAGCCAACCAACCAACTGGCCAGGTTCATCAGAATCGGATGCGCCGCCTCAGGCTCAACCGGCGGCACGCCGGGCTGAATGTTTTGAATCATTTCGATCAACTCGGATAAATACTCCGGGCCACCAAACACATAATAAATAATGTAGGTACAAACCCAGGAGAATAAGGTCAGTGCGAGCAAGCCCATCAATTTAAAGATGCGCTCGGAAGCAAATGCACGGAAGATATGAGACGCTTTGACGTCTTGCTTTTGCGCTGAGCTGGCGACCACGCCAACCAAGCCACCCAAAAGGACCTGGCTGAGCACAGTAATCGCGATCATGAGCGGGATCATCCACATCATAATCGTTCTCATCTCCGGCATCTGCGGGTCCTGACCTGCCGGCGTGCCGGCGACCATTGCCAGCACAATACCCAGTGCCACAACGAGCATGACCGCGATCAGAATCGCCAGATAAGTCGCGGCGGCTCCAAAAACGGCACCGGGTTTATGGCTGCCTAAATCAATTGCCCGTTTAAACCATTCAATACAGGCGGTAGCGGGCACTCTTCTTATGTTCATTCGTGTTCCTTCCAACATTCCAAAAATTACGTGTTACTCAGCTCCATTCGCACAAAACGGCGCAAGATCTTTCGCGCCACCGGGGTCGGCCGAACCGACTCTAACAGGCTGTGGTGACAATGTCCCTCTTGCTTCAATGCGTCCTGCCGCGCGGCAATATAAGCGCGCATATGCAGCGCACTAAACTCCGGATGAAACTGCACGCCCCACACATTTTTACGCCAGCGAAACGCCTGGCAGGCATCCAGTTCGGAGCTGGCCAACACCACTGCATCATCCGGTGCGCTTAGTACCGTTTGCATGTGGGTGGCTTGCGCCCAGAAATTTTCGCCAGCCCTACCCATGATTGGATCGCAGTGTTCGTCGCTATTCCGACGTACTTGCACAGACCCCATCTCCCGACCCTTTGGATTAAACCCGACCTGCCCGCCTAATGCATGTGCCAAGAGCTGGTGGCCGTAGCAGATCCCGAACAGGGGCACGCCGGCATGCGCCGCATCACGCAACCATTGGGCAGTGCGCTCTGACCACCCCAGCCTCTCGGTCACCATGGCACCCGACCCGGTGATCAGCACACCAGCCCAGCCATTGATTGCCGGCAAGGGCGCATCGTCGATAACCGAACAATGCGCAACCTGAGTACGATTTAACCCGGCGGCTGTGCGAATCCAGTGGGCGAAATTACCGTGCCGGCGCATCGAAGCGATCGGTTTTCCGGTTTCGACAATAAGAAATCTCAACATCAATAGGCGGCTAGGGCGCTTTCCGGTGGTTCGACCGTTATACTAATCCGCTTTAAACCTGTCGTCACACCATGCCCGCACCGAGCTTCCAAGAACTGATTCAACGCCTGAATGCCTACTGGGCAGATCAAGGCTGTGCACTGATCCAGCCATTGGACATGGAAGTGGGTGCCGGCACGTTCCACCCGGCGACGTTTTTGCGCTCGCTCGGCCCGGAGCCGTGGCAGGCCGCTTACGTACAACCTTGCCGCCGCCCCAGCGATGGACGCTACGGCGAAAACCCCAATCGTCTGCAGCGCTACTACCAATATCAGGTCGTACTTAAACCCAATCCAGACAATATTGTCGAGTTGTACTTTGATTCCTTGAAGGCCTTAGGGATTGACCCGCAAGTTCATGATTTACGCCTTGTCGAAGATAACTGGGAGTCGCCGACGCTGGGCGCCTGGGGTTTGGGCTGGGAAGTTTGGCTCAACGGTATGGAAGTGACCCAGTTCACCTATTTCCAGCAAGCTGGCGGCATGGAGTGCAAACCGGTATTGGGCGAGATCACTTACGGTCTTGAACGTTTGTGCATGTATTTGCAAAACGTCGACAATGTGTTTGATCTGGTTTGGACGACCGGGCCAAACGGCGTCGTGACTTATCGCGATGTCTACCACCAGAACGAAGTGGAACAAAGCACCTACAATTTTGAGCACGCCGATGTCGCCGAGCTGTTTCATCGCTTCGATGCCTGCGAGCGTGAAGCATTGAAGTTAGTCGAAATGCAGTTACCGCTACCGGCCTATGATCAAGTGTGCAAGGCATCGCATAGTTTTAATTTGCTCGATGCACGCCGCGCAATCAGCGTTACCGAGCGCCAACGTTTTATATTACGGGTACGTAATTTGGCCCGCGCCGTCGCCGAAAGTTACTACGCTCAACGCGAAAAACTCGGCTTCCCCGGCTGCAAATCGGCGGTGACGCCATGAGTAATACCCAATCACTACTGATTGAGATCGGCACCGAAGAATTGCCGATCAAAGCCCTGCCGGAATTGTCGCAGGCGTTATTTGACGGACTTTGCGACGGTCTAGAAAAAGCCGGTGTTGGTTTCGATCGGGCAAACAGTCGCGCACTGTTTACCCCGCGCCGACTTGCCGTGCTGCTCAGTGGTGTCGCCGTAGAACAAGCCGAGCAAAGCAATGAAGTGCTGGGGCCTTATCTCAATATTGCACTGGATGCGAACGGGCAGCCCACCAAGGCGTTAGCAGGCTTTGCCGCCAAGTCGGGTGTTGAGTGGAACGATTTGGAGCGACTCACCGACGCCAAGGGCGAGCGCTTTGTTTATCGTTCGATTAAGCCCGGCATCAAGACAGTTGAGCTGATTGGCGAATTGTTGACTCAGACGGTCAAGGCGTTGCCTATTCCCAAGCCGATGCGCTGGGGCAATCGAGAAACCGGATTTGTGCGACCGGTGCACTGGCTCGTCGCGCTATTTGGCGAGCAGGTGATTGCGTGCTCACTATTCGGCCTTAAATCAGGGCGGACTAGTCGCGGCCATCGCTTCATGCACGGCACCGCGGTCGAACTCGCACGGGCCGATGACTACATCGATGCGCTGCGTCAGGCCAAAGTTCTGGCCGACCCGATCGAGCGCAAGGCGCGTATTCGCGCGCAAATTGAAGAGTGTGCAGCCGAGAATCATCTGCGCGCACGCATCAGTGAAGACAATTTGGATCAGGTTAATGCTCTGGTTGAGTGGCCTGCGCCGATTCTGTGTACGTTCGACGCCGAATTCCTCCGGGTTCCGCCGGAAGCACTGATTGGAACGATGGAAGCCAATCAAAAATTTTTTCCTCTACTGGATGCACACGGCGCGCTCAGTCCGGCGTTCATCGGTGTTGCCAACCTTGAGTCCAAGGAACCGGACCAGGTTCGACGCGGGTATGAGCGTGTCATTCGCCCCCGATTTGCTGACGCTGCTTTCTTTTATGACGAAGACCTCAAGCAGGGCTTATCGGTCATGAACGAAGGGCTGGCGCACGTGACCTATCAAGCCAAGTTGGGCAGCTATGCGAAAAAAGTAGCGCGTATTGAGCAACTCGGCGGGCTTATCGCCAGCGACCTGAATTATCCGATGGACCTGACCCGTTGCGCGGCCTTGCTTTGCAAAGCCGACTTGCAGTCGCGGATGGTCAACGAGTTTCCTGAGCTGCAAGGCTTGGCCGGTCGCTATTATGCGATGCAGGATATCGAGCTATCAGAGCTCGGCGACGATCAGCGCGCGCAAATCGCGATTGCTCTGGATGAAGTCTATTTACCGCGTCACGCCAGTGATCAAATCGCCGCTTCGCAGCTCGGTCGTATTCTGGCGATCGCCGAGCGCATTGATACTCTGGCGGGCGGTTTTATTGCCGGTCTGAAGCCAACCGGAAACAAAGATCCGTTTGCGCTACGCCGGAATGCGCTGGCACTTGCCCGGACCCTCATCGAAGCGCCGATCGATCTGGATTTGCTCGCCCTGCTCAGAACCGCAATTGCTATCTATCAAGCCGAAGGCGTGATCGAAGCCAATAGCGTTTCGGCCGAGGACGTTCTGGACTTCATCTATGATCGCCTGCGTGCTTATTATCAAGACCGTGGCGTTGATGCTGCGCAGTTTGACGCGGTATTGAGCATCCGGCCTTGTTCGCTATCGGACTTTGATCAGCGACTGCGAGCAATCAACGCATTTGCATTGCTCACCGAATCCTCTGCTCTTGCTGCTGCGAATAAGCGCATTCGCAACATCCTTAAGAAGAATGAGTCGACTGCCGTTGTCGTTTCATCCGAGCTACTTCGCGAACCGGCCGAACAAGCCCTCTATCAGGCATTGCATCAGGCCATTAGCGAGAGCACCGATGACTTGCAGGCTCGCCGCTACGTCGAAGTACTGCAGCGCCTGTCCAAGCTTCAGCCCGAGGTTGATGCCTTCTTTGATCAGGTCATGGTGATGGCCGAAGACCCGGCACTGCGTGACAATCGTTTAGCCTTGTTGAAAGACCTGGCTGATCGCTTCGCGGCTGTCGCCGCTATCGAGCAATTATCGGTGGCTTAAGTCTCTGCGCTTTGTTCAGCAACAAGGCAGTATTCTGACGCAGTGAAAAATTACCTACTTACCGGGATCTTGTTCTTTACTAGCTTCACCGCAACCGCGGCGAGGCTGGATGCGGTTGTTATTGATGGCGTTGACGACAGCCTCAAGGACAACATCAAGCTTTACTTAAGCTTGTCCCGAGTTGCCGCGTCCAAAAAACCCGAGCTCAGCGAGGCACGATTAGCCTATTTGGTCGAACTTGCGCCTAAACAAGTAGCTTCTGCCCTGGAGCCGTTCGGCTTCTATCAGTCGAGCGTAAAAGTGCAGTCCGAACAAAGCGATAAGGGATTGACGCTTCGACTGCAGGTCGACACCGGGCCGGCGGTTCGCGTGTCGCAACGGCAAATCGATGTGCTCGGTGACGCGCAGCTCGATGAGCGGATCATCGAGACCATCGCTGCGTTTGAACCGGCTTTGGAACAGGTCTTTGTTCATCCTGTTTATGAAGAAAATAAGCATCGTGTTTCACAGGCCTTGCTTGAACGAGGATACTTCGACGCGCAAATCACTCAGCATCAGGTGCGCGTTGACCCGCAAGCACTCACTGCGGAAATTGAACTCCTGTGGCAGGGAGGTGAGCGTTACCAGTTTGGCCAAAGCCAGTTCAGCCCAACCCCGATCGATGATGAATTGTTGCGTGTATTGCAACCTTGGAATGTTGCCGATGCGTACGACCAGGCGCTTTTACTCAAGTATCAAAAAGAACTGGTGGAATTGGATTACTTTGCATCGGTAACGGTTCAGCCCAAGCTCGCAGATAAGGCCGACCAGCAGATGCCTATTGAAGTGGCACTGAGCGCCGCGAAACGTAGTCGCTATCAGGCCGGTGTGAGCTTCGGCACCGACAGCGGATTGGGCTTTAGCGCCGGACTGGAGCGCCGCTGGCTCAATGACAGAGGCCACAAGTTCTCAACCGCAGCGGATATCGCTCAACGCAAGCAATCGCTGAGTACGCAGTATCGAATTCCCGCATTTCATCGACTACGGGGGTGGTATGTTTTCGACACACAGATCACTCACGAATCCGATGGCGACGCGCTCGAGTTTGTGAAATCGCTTTTGTCGGTAAAGCGCACGGCCAAACTCAATGAGCACTGGAGCGGTGCACTGAGCATGAATCTGCAACACGAAGCATTTGGACAGCCCGGTGATTTGAATCAGTCGACCGCACTGGCGTATCCGGAGCTCAGCCTGGTTTGGAAAAAAAGCAACGGTGAATTAGCAAATAGCTGGCAGGTAGCTCTTGATCTGCGGGCCGGATCGGGGCAAATCGACTCAGGTACTTACAACTTTGCTCAAGCGCTAATCAAGCCGCAGATTCGGGTGCCTCTAAATGAACGCAACAGTTTAAAGTTCAGTGCTCAATTCGGAGTCACCGAAGCATCTGATTTTTACTCCCTACCTGCATCGTTACGGTTTTACGCCGGTGGAGATCGCAGCATCCGTGGCTATGGTTACCGCGAAGTCGGCCCTGTTGATGGTGCTGGTGTGTTTATCGGCGCGCCCTATCTGCTCACCACCAGCGTGGAATGGGAACATCAGGTAACTTCGCAGTGGGGAACTGCCGTGTTTGTCGATTCCGGCGATGCATTTGTCGATCGCGATGCGTTTGATCCCAAAAGCAGCGTCGGCATTGGCCTGCGCTGGAAGTCACCGATCGGCCCGATCGGCATTGATTTGGCACACGGCTTAGATGCGCAAGACAAAAGCATCCGTTTGCATCTGAATTTCGGGGGCCTGCGCTGATGTCTGTATTCGCGCGGGCCGCAAAGCATTGGAAAGCGCTGGCGCTGCTGAGCATTCCCGGCGCTGTGCTGTTCGCTTTGGTGTTTGTGCTTGCCACAAATTCCGGTCGTGACTTAGTGCTGAATTATGCAGTCGCTCAAATGCCCGCCGATATGCAGCTGAGCATCGAGGATGCGCAGGGTACTTTCTGGTCCGGAGTAGGCGCAGCGCGTGTGCGCATCATGAGTCCCGACCAGCACCTTGAACTCAATGGTGTCAGCAGCCGCATATCATTGTCCGCCGCGCTCAGAGGTATCGTCGATTTCCGTCAGTTGCGCATTGAGCAAGTTCATATCAGCTTGCTCAGCGAGCCCGCCCAACAAATGAATCCTTCGGGCTGGGTTGCCGATATTCGCAGCGCAACCGAAGTGCGATTGCATGACGCACAAATTAATCAACTGACAGTCAGTCGCGCCGGTGAAACGCCGACACACATTCAGTCGATACGTTTTTCCGGCCGAATCCATTCAGATGGCGTGGAGATCAGCACGCTTTCGGCAGATACCGGGCAAGGCGCGTTGGCAGTGTCCGGACGCTACGCGACGCATTCGCAAATGGATATCGCGCTCGAAGGTGCTGTGCGTAGTGAAGCCCGGCAGATAGCGTTTCAAGTACGAGGTCAAGACGATCGGATCGTATTTCACATCGAAGACCCGGATCAGGGCATGTTTATCTCCGGCGCGCTGCGTGATGTCCGCGGCGATGCGAACATTTCCGCGCAGTTGGGTTGGCAGCCACCGGCCGTGTCAGGCAGTGTCGTGGAACGAGCGCAATTACATGTGCACTGGCAGGACGGGATTTGGAGCTCCAGCGGATGGGCCAAATGGAATCAGGAGCTATGGCTAATTGATCTGCCCTATTTGCGCTGGGCCGGCGACACCATTGAATTAAGGCAAAGCTTTTTGCGGGCGCGGACGGCAACGGTGCACGCATCCGGCGAAATAGATCTCTCGACAACGCAGGCTCAGGCCAACCTCGATATCGCGCTATCCAACCTGTGCTTAATCGCGGCCAATAACAATCGTCCATGGTGCGTAAATGGTCGCTTCGAACTGCGCGGATTCGCCGATGACTGGCGCGCCAGCGGTAGCGCAAGCGCATCGCAGGCAGCGCGTCGCTTGCACTTGGAGTTGGACGCGGTTGGCGATCGCGAACACGCACAGTTAAATCGCATAGCGCTGACTCAGGATGGTCGCCAGAGTAGCGGGTCGGGCACAGTTAACTGGTCGGAGACACTGCGCTGGAATCTGCAGTTGGACTTTAGACAATTCGACCCGTCTGTATTTCTAAAAAATTGGCCTGCGCGCTTGAGCGGCGTGATTTATACGCAGGGCGAAGTTGAAGAATCGCTAGCGACTTATACCCTGCGCAGCCCCGGATTAAGCGGCACGCTATTGGATAAGCCGATTCAGGCAAAGGGTCAGTTTGAGCATCTCGGCAATCACCAATTGTTCGATGTCGAGCTGTCCAGCAAGGCGAGTCGGGCCAAAGCCAAAGGACGCTGGGGTAACGCGAAACAAATCGATCTGCTTTTTGAAAACTTCAGCTTGCAAGATGTAATGCCGGACGCGAAGGGTAGGCTTGGGGGCAGTTTAATCGTGTCGCAATCACGCGGTGAACTAAGTTTCGCCTCCTCTTTGCAGGCTAAGGATTTGCGTTGGGGTGATTGGAGCGCACAGTCGATTGATCTGTTCGGTGCGCTGGATGCGAATTCAGATAAAGGTGAGTTCACCCTGGCTTTTGATCAGCTTAATCACGGCGAATGGCAAAGTCGCAGCGGCACAATTGAACTACGCGGCAGCACTAATAATGCGCGGCTGGCGGTGCAAGCAGATAGCGACCTGGGAACCATTGCAGCCGCGGCCAGTTTCCGCTGGCAGGCACCGCGAGCACTTTTGGAATTATCCGCTCTGCGCATCGATACGACTGACTATGGCCCGATCAGTCTAGTCGCAGCCAGCACTTTGGTTTATCACGAGCAGACCGGAATCAGCGCACGTGATTTGTGTGTGCGCGCGGCAGCCGGCCAGCTTTGTGTTGAGCAGCTCAACAGCAAGAACATCAATATCTCAGCGCAAATTAGTGATGCGCAAATTCTCTCGCCGCTGATTCGCCAACTCGACGATGTCCCGTTGGTGTTGAGCGGCAATCTAAGCATGGCGGCACGAGCGCTACACACCGCGCGAGGCTGGGCTTGGCAGTCTCAATGGCGCAGCGAACAGCTCGTCCTCGCCCACGAGCGAGCCGCGGGTATTGCCCTAAGCCAAATCAACCGCCTGCAGCTAAATCTTGAATCAGGCCACGGCTCTTTCGGTGCAAAGTGGACTAGCGACCTCGACGAGACGGGCTTTTTCAATGGTGATGTGGTCTGGGACGAGCAACGCATCGACGCGCAGGCGCAGCTACAGACCAGCCAACTCTTGTGGCTTGAGCTACTGAGTCCGGACTTAGCCCAACCTCAAGGCCAGCTAAGCGCGAATCTACGCGTATCAGGCTCGCCGGATTATCCGGATGTTCAGGGCAATCTGCGCCTATCAGAGCTTCAAGCTGAACTTCCGGCCCTGGGCTTGAGCTTAAGTCAGGGCCAGATGGTCATTGAGTCCACCGATAAGCAGCGGGCACGGGTTGTCGGTTCCATTCAATCCGGTGATGGCGAACTAACGTTTCTTGGCGAGCTGAATTGGCGCGATGAACTCAGCCCGATGGCGCTGGAGATTCGAGGCGAACATGTGCGCATTGCGGACACGGTTGATTTGCAAATGTGGGCCACGCCAAGCTTACAAATAAGCGGGAATATGCAGCACGTGACCATTCGTGGCGACGTACTGATCCCTGAGGCGCAGCTTGAATTGGAACGCTTGAGTCTGGCCACCGTAAGCTCCGATGACGTCATAGTGCTCGGCGCCGAAGATGAGTCTCGACAATCAATGACTGCGGACGTCGGGGTCACCGTACGCCTCGGCGACAAAGTGCGTCTACGCGGGTTTGGTCTAAACGCCAAAATGCAGGGACAACTCGCGATCATCGATAAGCCGAACTTTGCCGCCACCGGTCGGGGTAGCTTGCAGCTCGACGGTGTATACCGTGCCTACGGTCAACGCCTCGAAATTAAATCGGGCACCTTGCGCTATAGCGGCGGTGAATTAGATAACCCCAGCCTGAATATTCTGGCCCAGCGCGAGCGCGACATCGGCCAGGTCGGACTTCGCGTTAGGGGCTCGGCACTTAATCCGCAGACCCTTCTGTGGTCCGATCCGGCGATGCCTGATGCGGATGTATTGTCCTGGCTAATCCTCGGTCAACCGTTGAGTGCGGTTGGTGGAGATGAGGCAAAGCAGCTCGGCAGCGTTATGGAATCGCTGGGCGCGAGCTCAGCAATAACTCAGAATATCGGCGCGCGATTAGGCTTGGATAATGCGGCAATTGTGCATTCGCGTGCGCTCGGTGGAACGAGTTTGTCGGTCGGAAAATATTTGTCGCCGCGACTGTTTGTTGGCTATGGCCTGTCACTTATCGGAAATGGTCAGGTCGCATGGCTGCGCTATCGTCTAAGCAAACAGATCGAGGCTGAACTCGAAGCTGGGGATGAACAGCGCTTGAGATTACTATGGAAACGCGAACGATGAATGGCGAACGTGAGGCAGATGCGATGAACGAGGATTTACATTGGGTGCGACACTACGGTGGCTGTCATTGTGGACAGGTCCGCTTTAGCGTGGACGCTCCGGCTAAGCTCGTCGTACAAAACTGCAATTGCTCAATCTGCAGCAAATCAGGTCTATTGCATTTAATCGTGCCGAAGGCACAATTTCAGTTGTTGAGCGGCGCCGATCACCTGATCTCGTACAGTTGGAATTCCGGGATCGCCAAACACCTGTTCTGTCGGACCTGCGGAATAAAGAGTTTCTATATTCCGCGAAGCAACCCCGACGGAATTGATGTGAATGCCCGGTGCCTGGACGCCGGTACCGTCGTCAGCATGACCATCGAAGAATTTGACGGGCAGAACTGGGAGGCCAACGCGAGCTCCCTGGCCGATCTTTCGGCGCCATCCAGCAATAAACCGTCGAACTGACGTGCATCGATGAACGTTTCTACCCAAGACGACCACAGCTATCGACTCAGCGTGGCGCCCATGATGGATTGGACCGATCGGCATTGCCGCTACTTCCATCGAAAGCTGGCGCCCAAAGCCTTGTTGTATACGGAAATGGTTCATGCGCAGGCGATAATCCGGGGCGATCGAGAGCGCCTGTTGGGCCACGATGCCAGTGAACACCCCGTGGCATTACAGCTGGGTGGCAGTAACGCGGCAGATTTAAGTGAAGCATGCACAATTGCACTCGACTGGGGTTATGACGAGTTTAATCTCAACGTTGGCTGCCCCTCTGATCGAGTTCAGGCTGGCCGATTCGGCGCCTGTCTGATGAAAGAGCCAGAGCTGGTCGCTGACCTGGTCGCAGCTATGCAAAATGCAAGTAAGGTGCCGGTCACGGTTAAGTGTCGGCTTGGAGTCGATGAGCTGGAGGACTACGAGAGCTTTAGACATTTTATCGATCAGGTAGCAGCAGCCGGTTGTCGCACCTTTGTTGTGCATGCGCGCAAAGCATGGCTGCAAGGATTAAGCCCGAAAGAGAATCGCGAGATCCCGCCCTTGCGCTACGACTGGGTTTATCAGCTCAAGCGGGAGCGCAATGATCTACGTGTTTTGATTAACGGCGGCATCACCGTGGTAGCCGAAGTACACGCACACCTGCAACAGGTAGATGGGGTCATGCTGGGCCGTGTCGCGTATCACGAGCCGTACCGTTTGCATGAGATTCACCAGCAGGTTTTTGCTGGCGGCTTGCTTGCTCGAGCTGATTTACTGATGCAAATGCGTGAATACGTTGAATCTAATTTGGCTCAGGGCGTTGCGCTCAAACACATGGCGAAGCACTGGCTGGGCCTTTTTCATGCGCAAAAGGGCGGTCGCCTCTTTCGCCAGATACTCAGTGAGGGTGCACACCGGCCGGGCGCCGATTGGCGCTTGGTAGAACAGGCCTTAGCGCAGACGCACTAGCGGTTCAGGCCGTCCACTTTTAGTCGCGGAATCAGCGCATGTCGCGCGTAAGATGACAGGTTGACGCCAATGACATTATTTGTGCTATTCATTTAAAATTTTCCAACGTGACACTCACGCACTGCGAATCAATCCATTAATGATCACCCGAGATTGCGACGAGTTTGTTAGCTATTGCCGGAAACTGAAACCCGATTTCGGTCCGGCATGCGCCAAAGCTGTTTTTCTAGTCGAGCCCTACGGCTTCGGCTTGTCGGACCAGTCAGCGCAAGACAATCGATACATGCAGATGGATCAGTCGACCCAGACTGAATTGGCGCTCGCTCAGCACCGGGCGCTGGCTAATTTGATCAGCAAAATGCTGCCCACTACCGTTTTTGCGGGCGCCAAATTCACGCCCGATGCAGTGTTTCCTAACAATGTGTTTGCCACCGTGCCGAACAAACTGATTATCGGCAAGATGCGTCACCCGGTGCGCCAACGCGAGGCCGACCATCAGGAACTCAGAGAATATTTTCGCAAGGAGCTTAACTACACCGAAATTGATCTGCGCGATCAATCCGGTGTTTGCGAATTGACCGGATCGATAGTTATTGACCGTAGCCGTGGAATTGGTTTTTGTGGATTATCTGAGCGCTGCGATACGCAGGGTGCCGAGGCCATGCACGAGGCGTTCGGGCTGCGCGCGACGCTTGTTTTCGACCTGGCTCCCGGCGAGTACCACAGCAATGTTTTGTTGTCGGTTTTTGCCGGAAAAGTAGTTGCATTGTGTCCCGACGGCTTTGCTGATTCCCGGGTGGTTGCAGCAATTTCAAAAATATATGCCCCTCATGTCATCACCTTAGAAAGCGATCAGAGGCTGGCGTTTGCCGGCAACGGCATATGCCTTGATAACCGCCATGTTCTGCTCAGTAAGCGCGCGCATGATTCGCTGCATAGCGAACAATTGAAAAGCCTAGAAGGGGCCGGCCTGAGCATCCGATCGTGCCCGCTGGACGAAATAGAAAAGGCCGGTGGATCATTGCGTTGCTGCGTTGCGGAAATTTACTGATCGCTGAACCGTGGCCTGACAGGCGACTGGAGCTTCGTTCAGGTTAAGAGTAGATTCACGCCCAAGCGACCAGACTGAACATCCGAACGACTGTCCGAGGATGGAGCTTCACGCTACCATGGGAAAATGAAGGCATTGAGAACACTGACAATATGTGTGCTGGCATTGCTGCCGCTGAGCTTGGCGCTGGCTCGCTCGGACGAACCACAAAACGCTGAACCGCGTGAACGCCCGACCCTTGATGATTCGGTCAAGCGCGTTGAGCGCGATACGGGCGGCCGCGTGCTGCAGGCAGAGTCCATTCAGCGCGACGGCCGCGAAGTGCATCGCGTTAAAGTAATGCGGCGTGACTCTCGTCGCCCTGAGCGAAGAGAAGCTGCGCCAGAACCCGAGCCGCGGTCTGATCGCGACGACTAATTGATGAGGCTGGTACAGCCCGACCGAAGGAGATCCAATGCGCGTTTTGTTAGTCGAAGATGAAGCACCCTTGCGGGAAACTTTAGCCGCCCGGCTTAAGCGTGAAGGCTTTGCTGTTGATACCGCTGCTGATGGCGAGGAAGGCCTATATCAAGGTCGCGAGTTTCCTTTCGATATTGCAATCGTTGATCTGGGCCTGCCCAAACTATCCGGCATGGATTTGGTGCGTTCGCTGCGTGAAAGCGGTAAGAAATACCCCATTTTAATTTTGACCGCGCGTTCCAGCTGGCAAGATAAGGTTGAAGGCCTCAAGTCAGGTGCAGATGACTATTTAACCAAGCCCTTCCATGTAGAAGAACTGTTGGCCCGAATCAATGCCCTTATGCGCCGCGCTGCGGGTTGGAGCAAGCCATCGCTGGAGTGCGGTCCGATTGTTCTGGATTTAGCAGCGCAAACTGTGGCGGTCAACGCCATGCCGGTTGACTTGACCAGCTACGAGTACAAAGTACTGGAATATCTGATGATGCACGCCGGTGATTTGGTATCAAAAGCCGACTTGACCGAGCATATTTATCAACAGGATTTTGACCGCGACTCCAACGTGCTGGAAGTGTTTATTGGCCGGTTGCGCAAGAAGCTTGATCCCAATGGCGACATCAAGCCAATCGAAACCGTGCGTGGTCGCGGTTACCGTTTTGCCATCCCGCGCACGGAGTAAGCCCCGCGCATGCTGAAGGGGCGAACACTGTCGCTGCAGGTTCGCCAACTTTTGGCGGCCAGCCTCGCGTTGCTCGCATTCCTGGGTATTACCGGCTATGCACTCAATCAAGCATTTCAGGAGACTGCCTGGAGTGCTCTTCGCGAACGCCTGCAAAATTATGCGTACGCTTATTATGGCGGCATCGAAGTGTTGCGCGACGGCAGCGTGCAAATGCCTGAGCGCAGCCCGGATGATCGTTTTGATCAGCCCGGCGGCGGCCTGTACGTGATCATGATTAGCGACGAGCAGCAATGGCAATCCACATCGGCATTGGGGCGTGAACTGGTTGCCCCGACCCGCTTACCGACCGGTACTTCGCAGATGGTCGGCCCGATCAGCATGCAGCAAGCAGATGGGACAACTCTGGAGTTGTATCGCTTTACCCAATCCATTACCTGGGTTGACGAAGACGCAAACCGACAGACGCCGATTACGCTGGCGATTTTCGAAGAAGCGGATTATCTGACCGAACAGATCCGGGTTTTTCAGCGCGCCCTGTGGGCCTATTTAGGGCTGGCCGGCTTTCTGCTGCTGATCGTGCAGACGCTGGTGTTGCGGTGGAGCCTGAGGCCCTTAATCAATCTGGAGGGTGAGCTCGGTCGCATACACAGTGGTGAGGATGATCGACTCAGCGAAAATCATCCGCGCGAACTCGTCGCAGTAACCGGTAGCATCAACGCGCTTATCGAGAGTGAGCGGCGAAATTTAGAGATTTCCCGCCATACTCTGGCCGACTTGGCGCACAGCTTGAAAACACCCTTGGCGGTATTGCGCGCACGTCTGGATGCCGAGAGCGATCCTAAAGAACTGCGGCGCGAAGTGTTTTCGCAAGTACAGCGGATGGACGATATCGTCTCGTATCAGTTATCGCGCGCCGCACGTGGTGGACACCGCCTGTTCGCCGCGCCTCTTGGTGTTGCCGAAAAAGCCGAAGATATTGTCCAGAGCCTGGAAAAAATCTATGCGGCCAAGGGAATATTGTGCGAGTTCGAAGTCGATGAGAACGCAAAGTTCCACGGCGAACTCGGTGACCTGCAAGAACTGCTGGGTAACTTATTAGAAAATGCATTCAAGTGGGCCAACGCTCGCGTATTACTGTGTGCGGAGCCGATTCCTGCAGGAGTCGGACAGCGCCCGGGATTATTGCTGGCGATTGAAGACGACGGCCCGGGCATCGCTGAAGATAAAATCGCTCATGTGCTTCAACGCGGTGTGCGTGGTGACGAGCGCGTGCAGGGGCACGGCATTGGCCTATCGATTGTGCAAGACCTGGTAGCCGCTTATCGCGGTGAGCTTTTGGTCAGCAAAGGTGATGAGCTCAGCGGTGCGCGCTTTGAAGTGCGCATTCCACCGACTTTCTAATCGATTAGCGAAACATACCCGGCAGCAAGCTATGCCAGCGCACACTTGAACGCGAATTCGCCGGAGCCGATCGGACCGGAGAGGCTTTCACCGAGGTAGCGCCAGCGGTTTCAGGGCTGGCTGCGGCATCGCCTGAGGTCGCTGCATGAGGCTTTGCACATTTCGCCGCAGGCTCAACGTCATCAGTTACGCCTTCAGCGGCCAACAGGGCCGGTGAGCTCAGCAGCAAAGCTAACAATAAGGCTAATCGACGCATGTGTTCCTCGGGGCTCACTGGGTTCAGGCTGGCCTGCTGGCGAATGCCTGAACGCATAGGGTAGCTTAGTCTACCCGTAGGCAGTGAAAGTTTCATTATGTTGCGTTGCCGCATGCGATTTGGCGTCGATTCACTCCAAACTTGGGGCCCCAGCCCCTGAAGCTTTTCTTTTGAATTCTGAAAGAACCCCCGTCATCGGTCATCGAAGCCTGCGCCGCGCATTAATTTGCGGCGTCCACTGTGTATTGGGGCATCGAGACTACCTGAATAAAATCAATGTATTCCCGGTGCCCGACGGCGATACCGGGAATAACCTGGCTTTCAGCTTGAATGGCTTGTTGGAAGGCAGCCTGCGCCAACGCCATGCAAGCGTAGCGACCCTATTTGATGCGCTGGCCGATCAGGCGGTCGATCGTGCACGAGGCAATTCGGGTGCTATTTTTGCGCAATTCTTAATCGGCGTAGCGCAACAAATGCGCGCACAGGCCCGTATCGATCTGAGCGCAATGAGCCGCGCGATAGATAGCGGCGCGCGCGCGGCGCGACGGGCGATGGCCGAGCCTAAAGAAGGCACCATGCTCAGCGTAATGACCGCACTTGCCGACTCGCTGAAAACCGCGCCAACCGATCGCGGCATTAGCGCCTGGTGGCAGCACGGCTTAGAACAAACGCAGGCCGCGCTTAACCACACCCAATATCAATTGCCCGAACTCAGCCGAGCCGGCGTGGTAGACGCTGGCGCTGCCGGATTCGTGGACTTTTTACTAGGCGTTTCCCGATTCATCGGCTCGCGCCAAATTGACCCGCAGGCCAACGCCCGAATGCTGGCAGATTCTGATTTTCAAGCTCAGGACATGCACGGCCCGGACGATTGTTGTGAACACCGCTTTTGCACAGAGTGTTTGGTTAGTGGCGAGGCGATCGATCCCGATGCGATTCGAAGTTTGCTCGCTGCACTGCCGCTGTCGAGTTTGGTTGTCGCCGGTAACGAACGACGCGTGCGGGTTCACGCACATATTGATCAACCGGCGCAATTATTTAGCGTGTTGGCGCCACTGGGTTTGCTGACTCAGGCCAAGGCCGACGACATGCACGCGCAAGCCCATAGCGTTCGCAGCAAATCGGCGATTGCCATTGTTACCGACACATCGGCCGACCTTCCGGAACCGCTGAGCACCGGGCTCAATGTCCATCGTGTTGCCTTGCGACTTAATGTGGGTGATCAAGATTTTCTCGATAAGGTCAGCATTACGCCGTCCGAGTTTTATCACCGCGTACGCAGCAGCGCGATTATGCCGCGCACCAGCCAACCACCCGCCGGCGACTATCGTCGCTTGTTTGAGTTTTTGCTGGCGCATCATCAGCACGTCATTTATGTCGGCCTGTCGCGCGCGGTCTCGGGCACATTGCAGGCAGGCGAAACCGCTGCCGGTAAAGTTTCGGCGGAGCGCATTAGCGTATTTGATAGTAAGAACGCCGCTGGTGGACAAGCACTGCTCACCCTTTATGCGGCCAAGATCGCGGGCTCTGAGCAAGATCCGCAACGGATATTGGATGCGCTGCAGCGCGCGCGACCACTCGTGCAAACGTTTGCGATCGCTCGCGATATCGACTATGCCGTGCGCGGAGGACGCATCCCTCGCTGGAGCGGGCCTGTCGTCAAGTTCTTAGGCGTAACGCCATTAGCCAAAGTCAGCGCGGAAGGCCGCTTAAAACTGCTGCGCGCTTTTTTTGGTCGCCGCAATATACCGGTGCGCTTCGCCAAATTTCTGGCCAAACAAACGCAACATCATGGTCAGTGGCGAATCATTGTTGGCCATTGCGACGCGCCCGATGACGGTCACGAATTGCTTTGCGAACTGCGCCAGCGAATCAATTGTGTGGACAGCTGGCTAGTGGATACCGGCGCCGCGGTCGGCGCGCATGCCGGTCCGGGCGCATTAACGGTGAGCATGATGCCGGTCATGGAAAACGCGAGCGCAGGATGGGACGCGGCTGATGATTGATGTATGGCTGTTGGACGGATTATTGCTGATCGGCGCCTATTTGCTCGGATCCATTTCGGGCAGTCTAAGCTTGGGTGCGTTGCGCGGAATCGATATTCGTAAGCACGGCTCAGGCAACGCGGGAGGCACCAATGCGCTGCGCACTCAGGGATGGAAATTCGCATTAGGTACCATCGCTATTGATATCGGCAAGGCGGTACTTGGCGTGTTTCTGGTTTTGCAATTCGGCTCGGTGGAATGGCTGAAGTGGCCCGCCGTTCTGTTGCTTATGGGCGGTCATGTTTGGCCGATCTTTCATGGCTTTCGCGGCGGTAAAGCAGCGGCAACTCTGGTCGGTGGGCTGCTTCTGGCCTGGCCTGCGGGGCTGGCCGGTCTACTGCTGGTCTGGCTATTGGTGCTGGTGCTCAGCGGATACGTTAGTTTGGCGACAGTATTGGCTGCAGGATTTCTTGTGCCGCTGGCGATTTCGACCGCTAACGAGTTCGCCATCGCCTTCAGCGTAGTTGCGGCGAGTTTTATTTTCTGGGCGCACCGTCAAAATGTGCAGCGCCTGATCGCCGGCAGTGAGAACCGCTTTGAGCGCGTGCAGATTTTCAGGCGGCTTTGGCATCGTCTGCGTCGCTAAGATGCCGATCACCGTCGAACAACTGCAAAATCAACTCGCAGCACTTGGCTGTCAGCTGCACGTGCAGTCGACAGTCGATTCGACAAACGCCTGGGCCCTTCGAACACACATCGAAGACGGCAACAGCGCCGCATTTATCGCCCAAGAGCAAACCGCCGGCCGCGGTCGTCGAGGTAAGACGTGGTGCTCACCGCACTCAGGAAACCTATACCTGAGCGTTGCCCGGCATTTTCCCCGTGACACCGCGTTATCCGGACTCAGTTTGGTAACCGGCTTAAGTGTGATCGCCGCATTGCACGGTTTGGGTGCGCCACACTTGGATTTAAAATGGCCCAATGATGTGTTGCACATGAACTGCAAGATTGGCGGCATTTTGATTGAAAGCCAGACTCACAATCCGCAAACAACGCGTGTGGTCGTTGGAATTGGAATTAATATTCGTATGCCGGAAGATAGCCCGATTGATCAGGCTTGGACTGACCTAACTCGTCTGATGCCAGACAACTGTCCGGATGCGCTGAGCGTTGCCGGTCCGCTGATCACAAACCTGCTCGAGGATATGCAGACATTTGCAGCCTCAGGCTTGAAGCCATTCGCACAGCGCTGGTCGGCCCATGATGTGCTCATGAATCAGCCTGTGGCGGTACAGGGCGAGACGCTTATCCATGGCATCGCACGCGGCATTGACCATGACGGCGCTTTGCGCGTGGATACGCCGACCGGGCAGATCCGCTGCGTTTCTGGAGAGGTAAGTATTCGTGCCCGCTGAGCGCACATTGCTTGTTGATGTCGGCAATACGCGGATTAAGGCGAGCATGGCGAGCGCGCTGGAGTCAGCGCCCTTCGTATGGGCGCACCGCGACCCTGACTGGCCGTTGCGCTTAGATGCTTGGTTGCAGCAGCAGATGCCTGTGAGCAAGGCAGCGGTCGCCAGTGTCGCTGAGCCTGAAATATTTCAGCAACTGGCGCAGCAATTAAAGAAAGCACACATCGCAGTGAGCCGATTCCTCAGTGTTGATCGGTCCTGCGGCGTGCGTAATTCCTACGCTCAAGCCGATGCCTTCGGCGCAGATCGCATGCTCGGTCTCATCGCTGTTCACGCACTCATCAAAGGCCCTGCGCTTTTGGTTTCAGTGGGTAGCGCCTTATGTCTGGACTTGATTGATTCGGACGGCACACACCTTGGCGGGCTGATCAGCAGCACGCCTGAGCATCAACAGGCAACGCTCGCGCAGCGTTTCCAGCAACTAAATGTCGAGCCAGCACAAACGCCTGCCTGGGCGAAATCTACCGCCGATGCGGTGACCGCGGGGACCTTGTTTTCGGCGGCGGATTTGATCAACTGCTCGTTGATTAGAGCTGAGCGTGATCTGCAACAACCGGTCAGCCTTTGTATGAGCGGTGGCGCAGCATCAGCACTACGCGCGTTCGTCGGGCCACACCAGTTTTTTGAACATATCGTGCTGCAGGGGCTTCGAGTCTGGGCAAAATCCGGCTAAGCTGTTTCGATGATATTGCGCTCTCTAGTTGTTCTCTTGGTTTGTATGAATCTCGGCGCCGGTGCCTGGTGGCTTTTTCATCCCCCGGCAAAAGCGGCTGAGTTTCGAGCCAATTTGCCCGATGTGCCCGGCCTAACGCTTTTGGCTGAGGTCGAAGATCGCGGCGAAGTGCCGCTGGCTGAGCTCAATGCGGCACCCGAGGCCCTTTCTGAGACCCCGGTGTGTATGAATCTGGGCCCGTTCGATACGCCGCAGGCGCTGCGCCAGGCAATCGATTTACTGGGCCCGATGGTGGGTCGATTGCAATACCGTGAAGCGCAAATTGAAGCACTGAAAGGTTATCGCGTTTATCTGCCGGCGACCGAGACCCGCGATGAAGCGCTGGCTAGCGCGCGACGCCTTTCGGCCATGGGCATTCGCGATCTCTACGTGGTGAGCGCGGGAGAAGATGAGAATTCAATCGCGCTGGGTTTGTACCGGGATAAACAAAATGCCGAACGGCGCGTAGAGCAGATCGCTGCTCTGGGAATCCGCGCCGAGCTCGCCTCGAGTACCGAACCGCGTCCGCAATGGTGGCTGGAGATTGCGGTGGCTGAAGGCTTTGACTGGAGTGCAGCGATGGGTGAAGCGGGCGCCCAACTTCAAGCACAGAATATTCCCTGTCTTTGATTTCAAAGCTGTGCGTAAAACCTTGAACAGGTTAGAATAGCCAGCTGTTGCCGGCATAGCTCAGTTGGTAGAGCAACCGCCTTGTAAGCGGTAGGTCCCCAGTTCGAATCCGGGTGCCGGCACCATTCTCGGCAGGAGAATCTTATGCGTATCGCTTTTTTTTCGATGGCGCTCCTTTTCGCCGGCATCGTTCTGGCCAGCGCCCCTGATTTAAGTCCACGTGAGTTGCATGATCTGATCGAGTCCGAACACGGTCCGGTCATCGTTGATGTGCGCAGCGCCGAGGAGTTCAGCAGCGGCCATGTGCCCGGCGCGATAAATATTCCACTGGACCAAGTCGATCAGAACCTGGAGTTTTTTCGTCAACATGACGATATCGTGCTCTACTGCCGCAGCGGTCGCCGCTCGGGCATGGCTGAAGAACAACTTGCCAGCCAGGGCATCAGCACGCGGCAGATGACTGGCAGTTTTTTAGCATGGCAGGCCGCCGAACTACCCATTGAATCCTCTGAGGTTGAACAAAACTATGAATAAAGCGGTATCACTGATCGGCGCGCCAACAGACATTGGTGCCGGACACCGGGGCGCATCCATGGGCCCGGAGGCATTACGTGTTGCGGGCATTATCGAGGCCCTGCGTGGCCGCGGCTTAGACGTTATCGATCGCGGCAATTTGCGCGGCCCGGTTAATCCCTGGCAAGGTCCGGTTGAAGGCTATCGTCATCTGGCTGAGGTGGTTCAATGGAATGCGGCAGTTATGGACGCCGTAGCCGCTGAGTTAAAGCTGCAGCGATTGCCGATTTTGTTGGGTGGCGATCATTGCCTGGCGCTGGGCAGCATCACTGCGATTGCGAAACATTGCCGGGCCGTAGGTAAGAAGCTGCGGATTATCTGGCTTGATGCACACGCCGATTTTAATACTTCTGATGTCACACCTTCGGGGAATGTGCACGGCATGCCGGTGGCTTGTTTGTGCGGACGCGGACCACAGCAACTCACCCATTTGGGCGGCAATTCGCCGGCGATTCATCCGAGCACCTTGCGCCAAATCGGAATCCGCTCGGTCGATGCGGGCGAAAAACGTCTGGTCAAGGAATATGGCCTGGATATCTATGACATGCGCTATATCGATGAAAAAGGTATGCGTGCGGTTATGGAAGAGGCGCTGGCCGACGTGGATAGCGACACGCATTTGCATGTGAGTTTCGACGTCGATTTTCTCGACCCGGATATCGCGCCGGGCGTGGGAACCACAGTCGCTGGCGGTCCGAATTATCGTGAAGCGCAACTGGTCATGGAAATGATCGCTGATACCGGGCGCGTGAGCAGTTTAGATATTGTGGAACTTAATCCGGCTTTTGATGTGCAGAATCAAACCGGCAAATTGGCGGTAGATCTGGTCGAGAGTCTATTCGGCAAATCTACCTTGATGCGCGACTAAGAACCGCCAGAAAAAAGCCGGCTCTCTGCCGGCTTTTTTGTTATGGGTCAGGCACGAATCCGATCGGAAAAGCCTGCGGCTCAGGATAGGCACGGTGCGGTGGCGGCAATACCCCACGCGCGATTAACGACTGTCGGTCTTCATAGCGCAGATTGATGATCTGTGTGGGATGTGGCATTGGATCAAAAGCCACCCGGTTAACCGGAGAGTATCTTTTATCGCCGTGACCAGTGCCCAGACGCTTGCGCTGTGGGTTTGCTGCTGCCATCGCACGATCAGCCGACGCTTCTTCTTCGGCCGCCACCGGTTCGGCTAGTGGGCTTGAGGCGGGCTGGTTGCGCGAGTCGCTCGTTTTATTGCCGAACACAGCAATCGGCGCAGATTTCTCCCGGAATACCGCCGCACCGATGACCCCCACGTTTTGTGGGCGGCCGGTTTTCCCGGCGTAGCTGTCTGCGACATGAGTGAAATAGAACTCAGCAACTTCGTTCCAACTCTTGCGCCAACCGTCTATATCGGCCAGCTGATAAGGGTCCAGCACATAGCCGCGCTGCTGCACACCAGCGGTCTCTCCGGTTACCGCATTGATACCATCAACCGACAGCACAACCAGCAGGCGTTCGGCACTGTGGTTTTTCAAACGCAGCTGGAATCGCTTACCCGGTGTTCCTTCGAACCAATCTTGAGAAAAATGGTGATAGAGCGGTAGAACCTGGCCGCTGTTCGAGTCGATTACCTGCAGCTCGATTAGCGGTCTGGCCGATCGGCTCGCCGCCGCGCTACTGGCCAGCAATAACAAAACAAAGATAAATAGATAACGCATGATCCGTCTCCTGTGGGATGCCTTGTTTGGAACGCGCCAACCCGAATAAAGGGGTTAAGCCCACAGAGACGCTCAAGAGCGGTTAAACTTCCAGACAGTTAAGCAAAGCCCAAATTATGAGCAAAATCACTCGCGTCCTGACCGGAATAACGACTTCCGGCACCCCCCATCTTGGCAACTATGCTGGTGCGATCCGTCCGGCGATCCAGCAGAGTCGCCAGGCCAACACGCAGAGTTTCTTTTTTCTGGCCGATTATCATTCGTTGATTAAAGTGCAGGACCCAGTGCGGGTGCAGCGCTCTACCTTGGAAATTGCGGCCAGTTGGCTAGCCTGTGGACTCGATCCGGACCGGGTTTGGTTTTATCGCCAATCCGACATCCCGGAAATTCCTGAGCTTACGTGGTTGCTGACCTGTGTTGCGGCAAAAGGTCTGCTGAATCGGGCCCATGCCTACAAAGCCGCGGTCGATATCAATTCGGCGCAAGGCCAGGATCCCGACGCCGGCATCAATGCAGGTTTGTATATGTATCCGGTTTTGATGGCGGCGGACATTTTGCTATTCGGGGCACACAAAGTTCCGGTGGGCAAAGACCAGGTGCAGCACATTGAAATGGCGCGCGATTTTGGTCAGCGGTTCAACCACTTGTATCGCGAGCTATTGGTGCTGCCCGAGGCGGTAATTGAAGAGCAGGTTTCGGTTCTGCCCGGCCTGGACGGCCGAAAAATGAGCAAGAGTTATGACAACACGATTCCGCTTTTCGCCAATGCCGCACAACTGAAAAAATTGATCGCAGCAATTGTTACTGACTCGCGAGCTCCCGGGGAACCGAAGGACCCGGACAATTCGCATCTATTTGAGTTGTATCGAGCATTTGCCAGTGCTGAGCAAACGCAGGAGATGGCCGAGAAGTACCGTTCCGGCATTAGCTGGAGCGATGCGAAAACCGAGCTTGCCGCTGTGATCGATAGCGAAATTTCGCCGATGCGTGCGCGCTATGAAACCTTAATGCAACGGCCTGGTGATATCGAAGATATTTTGCACGAAGGCGCGCGCAAGGCACGGCTGATTGCAACACCCTTGCTGCAACAAATGCGAGAAGCGGTCGGCTTGCGCGCATTGGATGCGGCCACCCCGGAAGTCCGTAGGGCGAAAGCTAAAACCGCTCTAGCGCAGATCAAGCAGTATCGAGATGACGATGGGCGGTTTTATTTCAAAATCACCGACGCGGCACAAAACGTACTTTTGCAAAGCGTGGCCTTCGATAGCCCGAAACTGGCCGGCGAATTGATTAAGCAGTTGCGAAGCGCCGATGCTGCGGTCGCAGTGGACAATCAATCACTGTTATTGGCCGGCAAAACCATCGGCAGTATTCCCTCTGCAACCGGCAGCGAGGCCTTGCTGGCGAGTCTGGAACAGTTGCGCAACACCGACTAGTACTCAAATTGACAATTTTTAAACTTCGTATCGGCCCCACTTTACTGCGATCAAACCGCCAAGAGACCGTTATTTAAGGGCTTTGGCACAGATCTCGAGCAATTCTCTGGCTAATCGCGCCGAGACGAAGATTTGCAATCTAATCGGTATTTTCATGCGATGCTGATGCGTATATGAGTGCTAACGCATGGCCATTCTCTGAGAACCAAAGTGACCGCAGCCGTGCGGCTCTGGCACAGCTGCGTCGACTCAACACGGTGCTTGAAGTCGCTCAACTCATCGAGTTCGAAGTTGACCTTGAAACCATGGTGCGCGTCGCCGGCGAATTTGAGCTGCATCGTTTCGGCAAACGTTTTTCTACGATCGACATGTTGCTCTCAGCGAGCCACCCGGACGACCAACAGCGTTTACAGGCCGCGATTGAGCAGGCGCAGTATGACGGTCATGAGCTCAGCGTCGACCATCGCCTGCGTTTGCCCGACGGACAGTGGTGCTGGTTACGAACCTTTGGCAAGGTGCTCGACAAGTCCGAACAACATCCGGGCGTCCTGGTCGGCGTTAGCATCGATATATCCGAAACACGCATGCGTAACGAGCGTCTGCGCCAGGCATTAAAGCAGGCGCAAGACGGATCACGCGCAAAAGCGGCTTTTCTATCGGGCATGAGTCACGAGATTCGCACGCCGCTCAATGCAATTCTGGGCTGCGCCGACATGTTGATCGACGGCCAGCTTGATGCGACCCAGCAACAAATGGCGCTTACCCTGCGCAACAGTGCACGCACCCTGCTGGACGTGGTGAACAACGTACTCGATTTTTCCAAGATCGAATCCGGTTCCCTGGATCTGGCTAAAGAGCCATACGATGCCCTGCAATGTCTGGAGTCGGCCGCTGAATCAGTTGCAGCCGACGCGGCTGCGAAGAAACTCCGGCTACATATTTACTGCCGTAAGGCGAGTTTGCCGTGGGTTGTTGGTGACGGCGGCCGGGTACGGCAGATTTTGTCCAACCTGCTAAGCAATGCGGTGAAATTTACGTCCAGTGGCGTGATCGAAGCTGAGATCGACTGGTCGGTAACTGAAAGCGGCCGGGGCACTCTGGTTTTTGTCGTTCGCGACTCAGGTATTGGTATTGCACCGAGCGTGCGTGAACGTTTATTTGAGCCCTTTGGCCAGGGCGATGCCTCCACCACCCGCGGTTACGGTGGTAGCGGGCTCGGACTGGTCACCTGCAAGCGACTCATCGATGCAATGGACGGCAAAATTAGCGTCGATTCGCGCGTGATGGGCGGCAGTGTGTTTACGGTGCACATCCCGGCAAATGCCAGCGATCTTGAAGACAGTGACTCGCAAGACTCCGTTCCGAGCAAGTTGATTGCGGCCATCGATAACGACACTACACGTCGTTGGCTGGCCAAACAGTGCGAATACTGGAATATCGAGTTAGTTAGCGCGTCGGCCAACAGCGACGAAGGGCTAATGCAGGTCGTCGACAGCGAAGCCTACCAGCATCTCGATCAGAATCAGCGCAAGGGTATTTGCGCTGTGTTTGCCAATGGCTACGGTGCGCGCAGCGCGCGTAAGCGTGGTTCTGCCCGGGTGATCAACTGGCCATTTAAGCCCAGCGATTTATTGCAGGCATTAGACCAATTCGAGAGTGCGCCTACCAGCGTTGTTCAATTTAACGAAGCCGATCCACGTCAATTCGCCGTGCAGATACCGCTACGCACATTAATTGTTGAAGACAATATGGTGAACCAGACGGTATTGAAAGCAATGCTGGTGTCGCTCGGTTACAAAGTGGATGCGGTGGCTACCGGCTATGAGGCCATCGAACTGGCACAAGAGCGCACGTACGATCTAATTTTGATGGATCTGGAAATGCCCGGTATCGATGGCTTGGCAACCAGCCGTGCACTGCGTGATGTATTCCGCTCCGAAACTCATCCCTGGATCGTGGCGGTCACCGCGCACGTCATTGCCGAAACCCGCGACAAGATTGTTGCCGCGGGCATCAATGACTACCTGCCGAAACCGGTGATGCTGGCTGGATTGAAGACCACTCTGGAACGCGCGTTCAACAGCGTCACTCAGTAAGGCTTTTCCCAGCGAAAACTAATGCGAACTCTGCAAGTCGTCGATCAGCGCGCGCAAGAATCGCGCAGCCTCGCCACCGGTGCATGCCCGATGATCAAACGTAATCGAGATTGGCATAATTCGATGCGTCTCCATGCCGCCCAACACCGGCACAATTTCATGGCTTAAACGTCCCGCACCAATGATCGCCACGCACGGTGGCACTACGATAGGTGTCGCATATTTGCCGGCATAGACACCAAAATTACTCAGCATGATCGTGAAATCACGTAGGTCTTCGGCGGGAATGCTGCGCGTTTTTACCTGATTACGAATCCGGTTCACTCCGGCGCGCATTTCTTGCGCGCTCATCTGCTCGCAGCCACGCAAGGCCGGCACAAACAAGCCATCGTCGGTATCCACTGCGATACCGATATCTACTCGCGAATGGCGACGTAGCGTTCCCTCTTTCGCGTTGAGCCAGGAATTTAGTGCAGGCACTGCAGCCGATGCGGCAACCACACTACGTAGCAGACGTACCGTGATGTCTTCGCCGGGTGCCCAGGCGTGAATATCGGCGTCGTCCATTAAGGTCGTCGGCACCACTTCCGCGTGCGCCTGACTCATGGTGCGCACCATGTTCCGGCGAACGCCGCGGATCGGCTCATCAACATCCTTGGCCACATCAGTATCGGCTGAGCTTGAGCGAACCGGTGCGGCACTGCGTGCAACCGGAGGCGCGCTGCTGACCGCACGAGCTGCGCTGGCAGCCGGCGCCGATTTACCGAGCTTAGCGCTACCGCTTTCGGCCGCTTTGCGCACATCGGCAATGGTCGTCACACCATCAGCGCCTGTGGCGATTACAAAATTCAGATCGACACCCAACTTCTTCGCCATTGCACGCACCGCGGGCATGGCTTTAACACCGCCGATCACTACGGCAGATTCTGCGCGTACCTGATCCGAGCTTTGCATTGCACCGACCACCGTGCCGGAGTCTTCGCGCGCTGCAGGCTCCTTAGCTGGCGCAGCTGCAGGCTTTTCTTCGGCTTTCTTCGGCGGCGGGGCGTGGTGATGTCCGGTGTCCTGAGCTTCGGCACGTTGCGGCAAGCTCATATCCAACTTAAATTCGGCCAGCACTGCACCGGTAAGTATCACATCGCCGGCAGCACCGGCGAGGGCAGTCACGGTGCCGGAAAATGGCGAGGGCACATCGACAACGGCTTTGGCGGTTTCCATCGAAACCAGTGGGTCATCCAGACGGATGACGTCGCCCACTTTAACGTGCCACTCAACGATCTCGGCATCCGGCAAGCCTTCGCCTAAATCGGGCAGATAAAAACTTTTTGTCTCACTCATACGCTCACCGCCAGGGTTCGTTTTGCTGCCGCGACGATTTTTTCAACGCTCGGCAGGTATTTCATTTCTAATCGGAACAGCGGAATCGGCGTGTCGTAGCCGGTCACCCGTTCCACCGGCGCCACTAAATCGAACATCGCCTTCTCGGCTAGTTGCGCGGCAATTTCTGCACCGAATCCGGCGGTGCGCGGTGCCTCATGAATAATCACGCAGCGTCCGGTCTTGCGTACCGACTCGTGAATCGTATCGAAGTCCAGAGGCTTGAGCGTTGCCACATCAATCACTTCAGCGCTGATGCCCTGTTCGGCCAGTGCCTCGGCCGATTCCAGCGCTTCTTTGACTTGCGCGCCCCAGGTCACCAAGGTGACATCGCTGCCATCGCGCAACACAAAGCACACATCCAGCGGCAATGCCTCACCATCGTCGGCCACTTCTTCTTTGTACTGGCGATAAATGCGCTTGGGTTCCATGTAAATGACCGGATCCGGATCACGAATTGCGGCCAGCAATAATCCGTAAGCGCGCTGCGGCGATGACGGCAGTACCACCCGCAATCCCGGCACATTGGTAAACATCGACTCATTGGCTTCGCTGTGATGCTCCGGCGCGCGGATTCCGCCACCCCAGGGCACACGCAGCACCATCGGACAGGTCATACGTCCGCGGGTACGCGAACGCACACGCGCCGCATGGGAAATGATGTGATCAAGCATCGGGTACACGAAGCCATCAAACTGCACTTCGGCAATCGGCTTCATGCCTTGAGTTGCCAAGCCAAAGGTCAGGCCGGCAATCGTGGTTTCATCCAGTGGCGTATCGACCACGCGATTGGCACCAAATTCCTGCAGCAGCCCCTGGGTCGCGCGAAACACACCGCCGTTGATGCCGATGTCCTCGCCGAGCAACACCACGCTTTCGTCTGCGCGCATCTCGTGCGCTAAGGCCAGAGTGATCGCTTCAATTAAGGTTATCGCAGCCATTAGCGCTTCTCCCAATCCAGCGCTTGGCGGCGTTGTTCGGCCAAGTCATGCGGTAATTCAGCGTACATGTCATCAAAAATCGACTCTACCGGTTGTACCGGCGTCTCCAGATAAGCGTTCACTTCGACATCCACTTCGGCATTGCATTGCTCTTTCCATTTGGCTTCCTGATCTTCGCTCCATTTACCCAAAGCAATCAGGTAGGTGCGAAGACGCGCGATCGGCTCACGCGCCCAGGCTTCCTTAACCTCGGCATCGGGTCGATAACGACGCGCATCATCGGCGGTGGTGTGATCGGATAAGCGATAGGTCACCAATTCCAGGACCGTCCCACCATGACCGTGTCGCGCGCGTTTAACCGCGTGATCCATTGCCGCGCGTACGGCGATCACATCATTACCATCAACCTGCATCGACTCCAGACCGCCGGCCAGGCCTTTTTGCGCCAGGGTTTTTGCGCCGGTTTGCGCGCTGCGCGGCACCGAAATCGCCCATTGGTTATTCACGATGCACAGAACCAGCGGCAAGGTGTAGGCACCCGCGGAGTTGATTGCCGCGTAGGTATCGGTTTTCGATGAGCCGCCATCACCCACGCAGGTCACCGCCACGCGCGGCTCGCCGCGCAATTTAAACGCCAGTGCGGCGCCAGCGGCGTGCAAACACTGAGTGGCAATGGGCACACACCAGGAATAGTCGTGGGCCGGGCCGGAAAAATCGTTGCCGCGCTCGTCGCCGCCCCAGTACATCAACACATCGCGCGGTTTCACGCCACGCATAAATTGCACGCCGTATTCGCGGTAGCTCGGCGCAAATACATCGTCGTAACTCATTGCGCCGCCGATGCCGATGTAGGCGGCTTCGTGACCCAGGCAACTCGCGTAAGTACCCAGTTTGCCGGTGCGTTGCAGGGCAATCGCTTTGGTATCGAAGCTGCGCAAGCGAAGCATCTGCTTGAGCATCTCAATTAACTGGTCGGTATCTTTGGCAAACTCGGGCAAATCGTCGCGCACTAAGCGTCCGTCTTCGCCCAGGTACTGCAGATATTCAATTTCAAAACTGGCAACCGTGGTCATCGAATTCCCTGAATATGGACCCTACTTAATTAGCAGTCTGCCACGTCTTTGACAAGCGAGCGTGGCCCAAGCTTTGTGAAAACTGAGCATAAATCGCCTAATATGAGCGGCTTCTGGCTGTATTCACGCCGAAGGGGCTATGAGCGAATCTAAAAACCGCCGTGATTTGGAAGCCGGAATCACCACCGACCTGAGCAATCGGCTCAGCTACGGGGGCTATTTGGGGCTGGATAAACTGCTCGACGCGCAGCGCCCATTGAGCTCGCCGGCGCATCACGATGAGATGCTGTTCATTATTCAGCATCAAGTCTCAGAGCTGTGGATGAAATTGATCATCCACGAGCTACAAGCAGCAATTGCCCACATTCAGGCCGGCCAAATCGACCCGGCAACCAAAATGCTGTCGCGGATCAAACGCGTGCAACAGCAACTCACCGAGCAGTGGTCGGTTCTGGAAACCCTGACCCCGAGCGAATACCTGCAGTTTCGCGATGCACTGGGCCAGGCCTCGGGCTTTCAGTCGCTGCAGTATCGCAAGATCGAATTTTTACTCGGCAACAAAAATGCCGACATGCTGAAGGTGTTCGAGCACGACCCGGTAGCGCATCAGGAACTGCTGGCGATCCTGCGAGCGCCCTCACTGTACGACGTGGTATTGCGCCACTTAGCCGGTAACGGCCACGCGATACCGACCAGTCTGCTGGAGCGCGATGTGTCACATCCGCATGTGCGCAACGCCGAGCTGATTCCGGTTTTTAAAGCCATCTACGAAAATACCGCCAAGCATTGGGGCGCGTATCACTTATGCGAAGAGCTGGTTGATCTGGAAGTCAATTTCCAGCTGTGGCGTTTTCGGCATATGAAAACGGTCGAGCGGATCATCGGCTACCGGCGCGGCACCGGTGGTAGCTCGGGTGTGGCGTTTTTGCAACGGGCCTTAGACCTGAGCTTCTTCCCCGAACTGTTCGATGTAAGAACGCAGCTCAGTTAGAACATGAACCCTTCTAATCGGGCTCGGTGCCACTGAGGTCAATTTTTAATCTACTTTTCCCCCAAATTTGACTAAGAGGCGCTATAAAGGGTACATATCCGTGGTTCGGGCGGTCGCCAGCGACCGATTTTGTGTTTTTACTGGGGAGTAGGAATCTGTGGCCAATCCATTAGCTAATCCCGAAGAAGGCAAGACCTTCCTCGGCCATCCACGCGGTCTGTTTGTGCTGTTTTTTGCCGAAATGTGGGAGCGTTTCTCCTACTACGGTATGCGCGCGCTGCTGATCTTTTATTTGGTACAGCATTGGCTGTTCACTGACTCCGAAGCCTCGGTGGTCTACGGCGCCTACACCGCGCTGGTGTACATCACCCCGGTGGTCGGTGGTTATTTGGCCGATCGCTATCTAGGCCAACGTAAGGCGGTCTTGTTTGGTGCCGTGTTGCTCACCTTCGGCCATTTCCTGATGGCATTCGAAGGTGACGGTGGCCAGGAAGGCTCGGCGATCAAAATCTTCTGGTTGGCATTGGCCTTCATCATCGTCGGCTCGGGTTTCTTGAAAGCCAATATTTCGGTCATCGTCGGTCAACTGTATTCGCGCACCGATATTCGCCGTGATCCGGCCTACACCATCTTCTACATGGGCATTAACTTAGGTGCCGCATTGGGTGCCCTGGTTGCCGGTTATCTGGGTCAAACCTATGGTTGGGCTTATGGCTTCGGCGCTGCCGGTTTCGGCATGCTGCTCGGCTTGGTCGTATTTGTCTGGGGCAAGCCTTTGTTGATGGGTAAGGGTGAATCTAATAACCCGGAACGCCTGACACGAACCGTTGCTGGGGTGCCATTTGAATGGCTGCTCTACGTCATGGGTGTCATCGGCGTTGGCATCGTGTGGTTGTTGATTCAGTACCAAGACTTGGTTGGTGGCCTGTTGATGGGTGCCGGCGCCATTTTGGTGGCCTATGTTTTGTATACCGCCGTATTCACTTTGCCTAAACACGACCGCGACCGGATTTTCGCCGCGATGTACCTGATTTTCGGCTCGATCCTGTTCTGGGCTTTGTTTGAGCAAGCCGGTTCATCGCTGAACCTGTTCACCGACCGCTCGGTTGACCGCGAAATCTTCGGTTGGACAGTTCCCGCATCGATGTTCCAGTCGATCAATGCGATCTATATCGTATTGCTCGGCCCGGTATTTGCGATACTTTGGACCTTCCTGGGCCGCCGTGGTCTTGAGCCATCGGCCCCGGCCAAGTTCGGTCTGGGTGTGATCCAGTTGGGCGCAGGGTTTCTGGTGCTGGTAATGGGTGCGACTGCGGTAGGCGCCGATGGCCTAACTCCAGTGCTGTTTATCTTCCTGATCTACCTGCTGCACACCACCGGTGAGCTGTGCCTGTCACCCGTTGGGTTGTCGGCAATGAACCGTCTGGCTCCAGGGCATTTGGCTGGCCTGATCATGGGCACCTGGTTCTTCGCTTCAGCAACGGGCAACTTTGCTGCGGGCTTAATCGCTTCGGCCACCGGCGCCGAAGGTGCCGGCCCGGGACGTGTGATCGAGGTTTACTCAACTGTGGGTTGGACTGCCGTTGCGGTCGGTGTGGGCATGTTGGTGATCTCGCCACTGATCCGCAAACTGATGCATCTGGACACCCTGGCCGACGATACGCATGATCTGGCGGGTACCCGGGAAATCGGCGAACCGGCAGCAGCGGGCATTAGAACCACTGAAGAACGCAAGTAAGTTCCAGCTTTTGGGGGAACGAGAAACGGCAGCTCCGGCTGCCGTTTTTTTATGTCTGTCGCACGACCCGTTCCATCTCAGCGATGCGGGTCAGCAAGCGATCCAGCGCCTGACGTTCTTCCGTGCTGATCGCGGCCAGCAGTTTGGCTTCATAGGCTAAAGCCTTGGGCGCAATATCGTCGTGGATGGCCAAACCGGACGGGCTCAAGCCAAGCACCGAGCGGCGTCGATCCCCGCCGTGGGTCTCACGCTGTATTAAGCCGCGTTTGTCCAGGTTCGCCAGCGCGCGGCTGACCGCGACTTTGTCCATGGCGGTACGTTCGGCCACATCGCGGGCTGAAAGCCCCGGATTTCGGCCCAGAACCGCTATAACGCGCCATTCGGTGACGCCGATCTGGTGCTGCTCTTGGTACAGCTGGGCGATATCCTGACTGATCCGGTTCGACAACACGGACAGGCGATAGGGCAGAAATTGGTCAAGATCGAGCATTTTGGGAATCAGGCCTTGAACTTGCTGAAATTAGTTTCATATGAAACTATATGCTTCTGCCTCTGGGCGCAAGCGCCCACCCGAAAACGGAGTCGAAAATGAATACCCAAGTTGCACCGACCAATGTCGGTATGGACGTCACTACTTTTGAAAACCCAATGGGCATCAACGGTTTTGAGTTTGTTGAATACGCGGCTCCAGCCGGCAAAGCCGAGCATTTGCATCAGCTGTTTAAGCGCATGGGTTTTAGCGCGGTCAAGAAACATAAGTCGCGCCCGATTACTTTGTATCGTCAGGGCGGCGTGAACTTCCTGGTCAACGAAGATCCGAATAGTTTCGCAGCCGATTTTGCCGCCAAACATGGCCCGAGCGCATGTGGCTTTGCGATTCGTTTTGAAAAAAAATCTTCCTGGGTGCAGCAGCAAGTTATGTCGCGCGGCGGCGAAAAAATCGAGCGCCAAGACACGCGCATTATTGATCGGCCGGTGGTTCATGGCATCGGTGGCGCGATGCTGTACTTGGTCGATAACTACAAAAACCAAGACGCACTTTATTCCGACTTCGTAGCAATTGAAGGCGCCGATCAAAACCCGAAAGGCTTCGGTCTGACCTTCATCGACCACCTGACCCACAATTTGTATTTCGGCAACATGGAAAAATGGGCCGACTATTACGAGAAGCTGTTTAATTTCCGCGAAATCCGTTACTTCGACATCAAGGGCGCAAAAACCGGTCTGGTGTCTAAGGCAATGACCGCGCCGGACGGCATCGTGCGCATTCCGCTAAATGAATCCAGCGATCCAAAATCGCAGATCAACGAATATCTGGATGAATACAAAGGCGAAGGCATTCAGCACATTGCCTGCTTTACCGACAACATCTATGACACGGTCGAAGCCATGCGCGCGCAGGGCGTAGAGTTTTTGAATACGCCGGAAACTTATTTCGATGTAATCGACCAGCGCATTCCCGATCACGGCGAAGATGTCGCACGCTTGAAAAAGAACAGTATTTTGATCGACGCGGACCCGGAAACCAAACAGCGTAAATTGCTGCAGATCTTCACCCTCAATGCGATCGGCCCGATTTTCTTTGAAATCATTCAACGCAAAGGCAACGAAGGCTTTGGCGAAGGTAATTTCCAGGCCCTGTTCGAGAGCATCGAGCGGGATCAGATGCGTCGTGGTGTGCTCTAAGTTCAGGAGATCGATATGGCCGCCCAATTAAAGCCTGCCACCGACACCAAATCGCCTTTAAGCTATCAGTCCGGCTTTGGCAACGAGTTCGCCAGCGAAGCGCTGCCCGGCGCATTGCCGGTCGGCCGTAACTCGCCGCAGCGCTGCCCTTATGGCCTGTATGCCGAACAGATTTCCGGCACTGCATTCACTGCCCCGCGCCACAGTAATCGGCGTAGCTGGATGTATCGGATTCGGCCTGGTTCCATGCATGGCGCGTTTAGCGAGTTCAGCCAGACGCGTTTCCACAACGACTTCGGCACTGGGCCGGTTACGCCTGCGCAACTGCGTTGGGATCCACGACCAGTACCGAGTAAGCCGACCGACTTAATCGACGGCCTGTTCACCATGGCCGGCAATGGCTCCGCAGAAAGCCAGAACGGCGTGGGAATTCATATCTACGCTGCGAACCAATCCATGCAAAAGCGTTTCCTCTACAACGCCGATGCCGAGATGCTGTTTGTGCCACAGGCCGGTCGCCTGAAACTGCGCACTGAGCTAGGCGTGTTGGACGTTGAGCCACAGGAAATTGCGGTGATACCGCGTGGCATTCGCTTCCAAGTCGAGTTGCCCGATCAAAACGCCAGCGGCTATGTGTTGGAAAATTTTGGTGCCTCAATGCGTTTACCCGATTTAGGCCCGATCGGCAGCAACGGATTAGCCAATGCGCGCGACTTTGAAGCGCCGGTGGCGCACTACGAAGACGTTGAAGGCAACTTTGAACTGATCGCTAAATTCCAGGGTGGTCTATGGCGCGCAGACATCGGCCATTCGCCCTTGGATGTGGTGGCCTGGCACGGTAATCACGCACCCTACAAATACGACTTACGCCGTTTCAACACCATCGGCTCGATCAGCTTTGATCATCCCGATCCGTCGATTTTCACCGTACTCACCTCGCCCAGCGAAAGTGTCGGCGTGGCGAACTTAGACTTTGTGATTTTCCCGCCGCGGATTCTGGCGATGCAGAACACCTTTAGACCGCCGTGGTTCCACCGCAATATTGCCAGCGAATTTATGGGCCTGATTCACGGCGCCTACGATGCTAAGGAAGGCGGCTTTGTGCCGGGCGGTGCCAGCTTGCACAATTGCATGAGCGGCCACGGACCGGATGCGGCAACCTTTGAAAAAGCCAGCAACGCCGACCTGAGTAAAGTGGATTATATTGCCGATACGATGGCGTTTATGTTTGAAACCCGTTTGGTGATTCGCCCCACCGCACAAGCGTTGAGCTGTGACACCCGGCAAACGCAGTATCAGGAATGCTGGCAGGGCTTAAAGAAAAACTTCAATCCTGAGCAAATCTGATTCACGCAGCAAAAGGAAATTCAATTCAATGAAACTTGGCTCTCTTAAAGATGGCGGTCGTGATGGCACGCTGATTGTTGTATCCAAAGACTTAAGTAAGGCCGTTCGCGTGCCTAAGATTGCGGCGAATTTGCGCACCGCGCTGGAAGATTGGTCAAACACTGCGCCGCGCCTGAATCAGGTTTCTGAAGCACTCAATGCCGGCGTTGAATCGATTGATGCCGAACCTGTTTTCGCTGTCGACATGGCCTCACTCGCCGCGCCATTACCGCGCACCTTTGAGTTCGTTGATGGAAGTGCCTACCTACCGCACGTCGCCCGGGTGCGCAAAGCGCGTGGCGCCGAGGTGCCGGAGAGTTTCTACACCGACCCGCTGATGTATCAGGCCACCAGCGCAGGCTTCTACGGTCCTCGCGATCCGGTCATGGTCAGCGATGAGTCCTATGGGATTGATCTGGAAGCCGAGGTCATTGTGATTACCGATGATGTGCCGATGGCGGCTACGCCGGAACAAGCGGCCGAACATATTCAGCTCATCGGGCTGGTCAATGATGTCTCGCTGCGCGCTCTGATACCCGGCGAATTGGCCAAAGGCTTTGGCTTTTTACAAAGCAAGCCGCGCTCTGCGCTCAGCCCGGTGTTTGTCACACCCGATGAACTCGGTGACGTATGGATCGACAGTAAAGTCCATCTGCCCTTGGTGACCCACATCAACGACAAATGGTTTGGCGCACCCGAAGCCGGTGTCGACATGCAGTTTAATTTTGCTCAGCTGGTTGCCCACGTGGCAAAAACGCGCCCGCTTGCGGCCGGTACGATCATCGGATCGGGCACCGTCGCTAACGAAGATACGAGCTTGGGTGCGAGCTGTTTTGCCGAGCAACGTACGGTAGAAACGCTGCGCGACGGCAAGCCGTCGACGCCGTTTATGTCCTTTGGCGACCGGGTCAAAATCGATATGCTGGATAAAGCCGGCAACAGCATATTTGGTTCAATCGAACAAACCATCAGTAAGGCCTGATACTTGAATCGGGCGGCCATTTAGCCCGATGATGGAACCGACCGGTCGTTGAACCGGTCTGGTTCTGTAGCAAAGCATCGGAGGCGGGCATGAATGTGAACGAGCTCAAGCTGTATTCCTATTGGCGCTCCAGCGCGGCCTATCGGGTGCGCATCGCGCTGAACTTGAAAGAGCTTGAGTACGATCTGATGCCTGTTCACCTGATCAAAGACGGTGGTCAGCAGCACAGCAAGCAATACCATGCGTTAAATCCGCAAGAGCTGATCCCCACGCTCGTCCACGGACAGCGGATATTGAGCCAGTCGCTGGCGATCATCGAATACCTCGACGAAACCTTTACCGACGTCCCATTGCTGCCCGCTCTGCCGCGTGACCGCGCCCGGGTCCGCGCGCTGGCTCAAACCATTGCCTGCGATGTGCACCCTCTGGGAAATCTTCGGGTAATGAATTATCTGGGCGAACATTTCGGTGCTGATCAAGACGCCAAAGACCAATGGATGCGTCACTGGATGAGCGCCGGCTTTGCCGCATTGGAAGAGTCACTGACCGAGAACACCGCCCGCGGCCTATTCTGCGAAGGCGACCGTCCGGGCTTAGCTGATTGCCTTCTGGTGCCGCAAATGTACAACGCGCGCCGTTACAAACTCGAGCTTAAAAACTACCCGATCCTGCTTGAGATCGAAAAACACTGCTTGGACTTGGATGCGTTTGACCAGGCGCAGCCGGAAAATCAGCCCGACGCGAACAGCTAATTAAGCGCACCAAGCCTTCGAATGGAGAGTTGTCATGTCCTATATCGACGGATTTGTAGTCCCCGTACCTACCGAGAACAAAGCGGCCTATAAGAAGGTGGCGAAGGCTGCGGCAAAATTATTCAAAGAGCATGGCGCAGAAAAAGTTGTTGAATGCTGGGGTGACACTGTGCCCGACGGCAAAGTGACTTCGTTCCCGATGGCCGTTAAGTTAAAGAAAAGCGAAAGCGTCGTGTTTTCCTGGATCGTGTGGCCCAACAAGCGCACCCGCGATAAAGGCATGAAAAAAGCCATGCAAGATCCGCGCATGCAACCCGGGCAAATGGCCATGCCCTTTGATGGCAAACGCCTGATTATGGGCGGTTTTAAAGTACTGATGGAAGATTAATCATCAGCCATAAAAAAGCCCCGAAGACCGGGGCTTTTTTGTGCGCGCAGGTAAGGCTTAGTAAGAGGAACCCTGATCATTACCAAACACTTCGGCGTATGGATCGTGATCACCCGTTGAGCCTTCGCTGAGGCGAATTTTTAGTGCCAGGCCATCGCGCGAATCGGCTTTACGTAATGCTTCTTCGAGCTCGATTTTGCCTTCCTTGTAAAGCTTGAACAGGCTCGAATCAAAGGTCTGCATGCCTTCTTGCAGCGATTTTTCCATCGCTTCTTTGACTTCGTGGATTTCACCACGACGAATCAAATCCCGAATCAACGGTGTATTAATCAGCACTTCCGCAGCCGGCAGACGCTTACCTTCCAAGCCCTGCACCAAGCGCAAGGAAATGACCGACTTGAGGTTCAAGCTCAAGTTCATCAGCACGTTCTTATGCGCCTGCTCCGGGAAGAAGTTGAGAATTCGCTCCAAGGTCTGATCGGCATTGTTGGAATGCAATGTCGCCAGACACAAGTGACCGGTTTCGGCAAAGGCAATGGCCGATTCCATGGTCGTTGCGTCCAGAATTTCGCCGATCAAGATAACGTCCGGTGCTTCACGCATCGCGTTCTTTAGTGCGTTGTGAAAAGCATGCGTATCCAAGCCGACTTCGCGCTGATTAACGATCGATTTTTTATGTCGATGCAAAAACTCAATCGGGTCCTCGATGGTGAGGATATGACCGGTTGCATTGCTATTGCGGTAGTCGATCATCGACGCCAGAGCGGTAGACTTACCGGAGCCGGTTGAACCGACCACCAGCACTAAGCCGCGCTGCTCCATAACGATGTCTTTGAGTACCGGCGGCAGCTTAAGCTGCTCGATACCCGGCACCTCACTCTTAATGGCACGAATAACCATGCCCACTTCGCCACGCTGCTTAAAGCAGTTGACGCGGAAGCGGCCGGCCTCTTTGATCGCAATGGCCATATTGAATTCAAGATCGCGCTCAAAGATCGGCACCTGGCCCTCATCCATAAGCGAGTACGCGATTTTCTTGACCATGCCGGCGGGTAGGCCCGTATTGCCCAGAGGGTAAAGCTTGCCCTCTACCTTGATGTATACCGGCGCACCGGTGGTCAGAAACATGTCGGAGGCGTTTTTCTCCGTCATCAGCTTGAGAAAGTAGCCGATGTCCATCGTTGCTGGCTCCGTTAAAATAATCTGTAATTGTTGTTTGCCTTTGCAACCTAGTACTCTGAGTACTGCCCTAGGCTTTAAAGTTCGAGCTCAAGTTATGACACTAAATACCAGAAAAATCTACCTGTTGGCCGCTCCGATGCTGTTTTTTGTGGCATGTGCCAGCGTTCCGCCCCCGGTTGCACCGCTGACTGAAGCCCAATCGAGCGTGCAGCGCGCTCAGGCCGCAAATTTACGCGGTGAGGCAGCGCAAGCCCAGCGCGCCGCCGAACAAAGCCTTGAGGCGGCGCAAATTGCGATGAATGCTAAGAAATACGCCGAGGCCGAGCAGTGGGCGCAACGCGCTCAAGCGCTGTCGCGTCTGGCCCTCACTACGGGCCGCCTGGCTCAGGCACGAGAAAGCGCCGAGAGCCGGGCCGCCCGCAATGCCGACCTGCGTCGTGAATTGCTGATTAAATCAGGGAGCAAATAATGCGCCACATCCTTATCGCCTTGTTGGCATCCTTACTATTTACCGGCCCGGCTCTGGCCAAGAAAACCATCGATCCAGCGGTTGGTGAACTGCGCGCGGAGTTGGCCGCTTTGGAGAATGATCAGCTGCTCAGTCAGTTTGCTGCGGTCGAACGTTTACGCGCAAGCCAGGCAATTGACGCATTGGAGCTGGCCGATAAAAAGCAGCGTGATCACCGCTTATTTATGGCCCAAACCTATCTGAAGAACGCGCGAGTCGCAGCAGAAGCCGAAGTACTGGAGCAGCGTGGCTTGGCGCTGGATCGCGAACGCGACCAAATTATGCTCGAAGCCAGTCGCCGTGATGCCGAGCTCGCGCGTCGCGAAGCCGAGCGCCTGCGCATGCAGTCGATGGCTCGCGCTGAGGAAAACGCCCGCCTGCAACAAATTGCCGAAATTGAACGGGTTGCCAGCGAGGAATCGTTATCGCAAGCCCGCGCTGAAGCCGACAAAGCCCGCGAACTCGCCGCCGCTCGCGCCAAAGAGGCCGCACTGGCCCGGAAGGAAGCCGAACTCGCCGCTGCGGTGATGTCCGATGCATTGGCGTTAGATGCGCCGCTTCCGCCGAGCACGCGCTCCGGCGACGCTACCGTATATAGCTTAGCCGGCGATGCGTTCCCCAGCGGCAGCAGCAGACTGACCAATGATGCCACCGCCAGCCTGAAGCGCCTGGCGATTGAGCTGGCCAGCGGTAACCGTGATATTCGTATCAACGGGCACACCGATAGCTCGGGCTCGGATAAAGCCAATTTGGCAATTTCAAAGCGTCGTGCTGAGTCAGTGAAGAAAATCCTGGTTGAATCCGGCGTCGATTCGTCACGAATCAAGACCGAGGGTTTCGGCTCAGCCCGGCCCATCGACGACAACAGCACGGCTGCCGGTCGTTCGCGTAATCGCCGGGTAGAAATCAGCGTCGACTGATCAATTCACACGCCCACAAAAAAGCCGCCCGAAGGCGGCTTTTTCTTTGCTTTCGGTACCGCTTAGAAGTCGATCCGCATACCCAGGTTCAAGCTGGTGCGGTCCTGGCTATCGTCGCTAAAGCGGCCACGGTAGCTCATATTGAACTGAGTACGGTCCGTGGCATACAGAGTGATGCCTGCATCAATTTCCATCCAGTCCTTAGCAGGAGCAAAGCCGTCCATGGTGAAGCGGCCATTCATGCTATTCAAACCGGCATTGACGCGTACTACATCATCTTCGCTGTCTTCGTTGTAGGTAACCCGGGCAAACGGCCGGTACTTACCTTCACCCAGGCTGGCGCTTAGCTGGTAACCCACCCGGGTAATCATCGACTCACGATCGAAATCCGAGTAGTTCATCGAGGTGGAAGTCACGCCCTCTTCAGCAAACCCGGCAATCGATATGTCTTGATATAACACGCCGGCAAACGGGCCGTGCATAAAGCTGTCGTCTCCAAAGACATAGCCGACAGTCACTTCGCCCGTCGCATAATTCGCATCCGATGTACCGCTTTCGGTTCGAGTGGAGGAAACAAACTGGATGCGACGATCAAAGTCGAGACTGCTGCTACCGCCGCCCAGACCCGCGCGAACGAACAGACCATCAAAATTTGCCTGTGCGAATGCAGTCAACATAACGGTGCGCGAGTCGACGACGCCCAATGAGGTTTCCATGTCTTGATTGCCGAAGCTGGCAGCACCACCCCAACTCCAACGCTCACTGGAACGGTAGTTAACACCGAAGCTCACCGTGGAACCATCGGCTTCGGCCGCTGGTGCAAACGTGCTGGCATTGATATCGCCGGTGCCGAAGTTGACGTTGGCAAACGCGCGCATGGTGCCCGCCTCGCGATCGATGCCGAAGTCTTCGAACAACGCTTGATCAATCGCGCGTTGGTGATCGGCCGAGGTCAGCATCGGTGCTTCGGCGGCAAATGACACCAGCACCGGCGCTTCGATGGTGCTGACAATGGCGTCAGCAATCATGCGATGGGCACCACCGGACGGATGCACGCCGTCGGCGAACAGATAAGTCTGGTTCGCTCCGGGTGCAATCAAGGTTGAGCCCGTACAATTCAGCGAGCTGGGCACCGAACACGCCACACTGGTTACGTTGGTAAAGCCAAACAGACCCGGGTTTGCCCGTGCTTCGTTCAGCAGACCAAAGGCGTTGACCGGAATGATGCCTTCATTCATTGAAGCAAGACCGGCATTAACGACACCGTTAAACGTTACGGCCGCCAAGCTCGCACCACCGGCTGCCGTAGGTCCTGCTGCCACCAACTGAGGCGTGACGCCGAAGTCAGGTGCATTTAAAACGACAATGTAGTTAGCACCGGATGCGCGTAAGGTGGTGACGTTACCCAAAAACGCGCTACCGACCACTGTCGAACCTGCTTGAATCTGCGCTTGCGTAGTCCACAAACCGCCAAGCAGTGGCGCGGCGATATCATTAAAACCACCCCACATCGTGTAAAGAGCATTCGGGTTTGCAACACCGCCATTTGCCGCCAGATGCTGCTGAATCTGCGTCGGTACTCGTGGCACCGCTGTGCTAACGCATGGAGGCGTGCTCGGGCCGGTCGCCGGCTGCACGCAGGCACCACCCCAGGCAAAATTGCCGCCGCCCAGCAATGACGGGGTCTGGGTGTATCCAAAATACTGCGCCAGAATTTCTGCGAACACCGGGTCTGGATTCGTGGTGTAACTCTGGCTCGGACCGCCCGCGGGCTGAGTCGCCAGACCCACGTTGCCGGCATCCGACAAACTATCGCCGAAGGTATAGACGCCGCTGAAACGCTGCGCCTGCGCATTAGATGACATAAGCATGGCAGCGGCGAGTGCACTGGCCAAATAGGTATAACGGGGCATATTGTTCAACTCCTGTTGATTAGGCAAATCGTGACCGGCGCGGTTCAGGGCCCCCTAAAACCAAGCGCGGAGTCGTCGATGTAGCAAAAGGTAAACTATGCAGCGCGTCCGTACCAGTGAGTACGGCCAGTTCCGAAGCAGATTTCAGTATCCGCGGAGCTTTCGGCCGCTTAAAACCGGTTGACCATCGACCACATCGGTCCACACCACGTAAGCCGTATCACCGAGATTGGCCGCTTCGGGCACGCCCGTGGCCCGTCCCCGACCGCTGATTGTTGATAGCAGATGGGTTTGCGAAGCCGCAGATACCGCTGCGAATTTAATGGTCTGAATGCGTTCACGCTCTTCCATCCACAACACGACCGGGCCGGATTTTTGCCGAATCCAGGTTACGCGACCCAGTACAGCCGGCCCACTGACGACTTGCTGATAGGACGATGGAATGACGCCCTCAGGTTCGATTCGAATGCTTCGGATCGACGCGACGTCGCCGGCCATGGTGAACCACGCAGCCCAGGCTGAATCACCGTCGGCCAGCAGCGCTGGGCCATTGACCGGGCAAGCGGGCATAAGCCAATTGTCTTCATGCAGCATTTTCGGCGCCGTCCATTGGCCATTTTGTTTGACGCTATAACTAATATCGCGGATTTCCGTTTCACTTCGATCACGAAACAACAGATAGGCAGAATCATTAGCGGCTACCGAGGCTGTTTGGCAGCAATCGCAGACGCGTGAATCGAGCAATTGCTCTGCTTGCTTTTTGCCGTTGCGATCGATTGCGGCCAAGCGCAGAGTCATGGCACCTTCAGAGCCATGCATATCGTGGCCCGTGTGGCCGCCGCCAGCGGTTTCGCGCCCATCAAGCCAGACAAAATTCATGCCTGCAGAATCAGCAAATGCTGACACGAAGCCATGCTCGGTTTGGGTACCATCGTCATGCAGAATTTGCGGCTCAGACCAACTCATTCCCTGATCGCCGGAGCGTGTGAACCACACGTCATAGGCGTAGGTCGCGTCCGCGGATTTCTTCAGCCACCAAGCCCATATCTGACCAGCGCTATCAACGGCGATACCGGGACGATCGGCCCAATTAATAAACCAATCCGAGCCACAGGCCACTTCGCGTTCTGCGCTCCATCGCTCGGAATTATCGGCGACTGCTAAGCGCAGGCAATGCGCTCCAGCCTCAGATTTTTCGAGCCAGCTTAAGTACAACTGATCGTTATGTGCCAGCAGGCGCGGCTGCGCGGCGCTGTCTGTGGTCGGCATGAGCCAGGGCTCATTGGTTTTCGATTCGGAGCAGCCACACAACAGCGCGGCGAGAACGACAAGTAGCAAACGCAGGCACATAAACGGTCTATTCCGAGGGTGGTGGTTGCCAGAGCATCGCCCGGCGGTTCAGCCGAGTATGGCGATTTTTTTGATGGGCAACAAATCACTTACAAAGCAGGCTGCACAAAGCACTTGCTTCCGGCGCGCCGCTCAGAGAGCATGCACGACCCGAATCCCCTATGCTTTAGCCATGCTGCGTCTGACCGAAATAAAACTGCCGTTAGACCATGAGCCTGAGCAATTGCCGCAGGCGATTGTTGCGCGCCTGAACATCACGCGCGCCGATTTGTTGGACTTTACGGTCTACAAGCGCAGCTACGATGCACGCAAACGCAACGCGATCCATTTAATTTATACCGTTGATGCGCAGCTAAGTGATGAGATCGAATCGAAGTTGCTCGGTAACTTACCGACGCATGTCGGGCTCAGCCCGGATATGCGCTACCACTTTGTCACTCAGGCACCGACTAATTTAAAAAGCCGCCCGATCATTATTGGCTTCGGCCCCTGTGGCCTGTTTGCGGCACTGATTCTGGCGCAGATGGGCTTTCGACCGATTGTTCTGGAACGCGGCAAGGATGTGCGCCAGCGCACCAAGGACACCTGGGGTTTGTGGCGCGGCAGTGTTCTGAACCCGGAATCGAACGTGCAGTTTGGTGAAGGGGGAGCCGGCACGTTCTCCGATGGCAAGTTGTACAGCCAAATTAAGGACCCGCATTTTTACGGACGTAAAGTGCTCGAAGAATTTGTCGCAGCCGGTGCACCCGATGAAATTTTGTATGTGAGCAAACCGCATATCGGTACGTTTCGCTTAGTCAGCATGATCGAAAAAATGCGCGCGCACATTGAAACACTCGGTGGCGAAATTCGCTTTGGTGCACGAGTTGAGGACTTGCTGTTAGAAAACCAACAAGTTCGTGGTGTCCGACTGGCCGGTGGCGAAGAGTTGCTCAGTGAGCAGGTTATTCTTGCGGTCGGGCACAGCGCCCGGGATACCTTTCAGATGCTGTTTGATCGCGGCGTATATATGGAACCCAAAGCGTTTTCCATCGGCTTTCGCATCGAACATCCGCAATCGCTGATCGATCAGGCCCGCTTCGGCAGTTTTGCCGGACACGAGCTACTCGGCGCGGCCGATTACAAATTGGTCCATCACGCGAAAAACGGTCGATCGGTATATAGCTTTTGCATGTGCCCGGGCGGAACCGTGGTCGCGGCCACGTCCGAAGCAGGACATGTGGTCACCAACGGCATGAGCCAGTACTCACGCAATGAGCGCAATGCCAATGCTGGCTTTGTGGTGGGTATCAGCCCCGAGGATTATCCGGGCGGGCCATTGGCCGGTATTGATTTTCAGCGCTTCTGGGAGCGCCGCGCCTTTGAGTTGGGTGGCAGTGATTACCGCGCGCCAGCGCAATTGGTCGGCGATTTTCTGGCCGGCCGACCATCGCGAGAATTTGGCAGCGTCCAGCCTTCCTACAAACCCGGAGTCAAGCTCACCGACCTAAGCACCGCGCTGCCTGATTACGCGATTGAGGCGATGCGCGAGGCGCTGCCGGCGCTGGAAAAACAGATCAAAGGTTTTTCCATGCCCGATGCGATCCTCACCGCCGTGGAAACCCGCACCTCATCGCCGCTGCGCATTAAACGCGGCGAGGATTATCAAAGCATCAATACACCGGGCTTATATCCGGCCGGCGAGGGCGCAGCCTATGCCGGTGGCATTTACTCGGCGGCAATCGACGGCATGGAAGTGGCACAGGCTGTCGCGCTGGCGATAGTGGCGAACCGGGCCTAAATCAGGATAGTAGTTCGACAATTTCCCAGCCGACTTCGAGCGCTTTTTTTTAGTTCTCGCTTAAAGCTAGACTCCGACACATCTGCCATTGAAAGGAATTGCACAGCATGGACAAGTCGCGCAGTCGACGAGCTTTGATTCTCATCGCTGTAATTTGCGTCCTGTCGCTCCAGGGCTGCAAGTCCGCCAATTCGGTTGAGATGCGTATGGTTTTACCGCCGGGCGCGCAAGCTATGGAAGTCCCTATGGACCAAACATTCCTAATGGCAACCCCGATAATTGAGCCCTTACCGGCTTACCCCGTTGGGGCCTCCCGGGACATAAATGTGAGCAGCTGTGTTGAGATCGTTATTGCTGTGGACGGCTCCGTCAGCTTGGTAACACCGTTTTATGCACTGCCGGAGTGCCCTCTTACCAAAGATGAGATCGATCCAAGATTTATCGCTTCTGTCACGTCATCGGTAAAACAATGGCAGTACTTTGCGGCGGCCGTCTGCACTTTTCCACAAGGCGTCCCTAAAAACGATGACTGTTTAGGGGATGGAGTAGTGATCACCCCAACTGCAATAAAGTTGTCGTATGTTTTTACGTTCCAAAGCGGTGGGCGAGTCAGCGTTAAGCCCAATCCTGACTAAAGTTCATTTGTTAACTGACTCGATATCAAATGCAATTCGCAACCGAGTTTCTTGGGTTGATCGATTGCACTTTTCCTAAGCGAAGTTCACATCGGCAGGCATCACAATCACCGCCGTTAAATCGGCCCCGCAGACGGGCAGATTAGGCCGCGCAGCGGGCGAGGAATGGACCCCGAGCATCGTCGTCTGGGCAGGACGCCCAGTCGACGATCCCTGCCCGACGGCGGCGTGTTTTAAAAATCTCAGAAAAGTATTGGGCGATTCAGGCGGAGGCGCTTTTCGCCCTTTTGTCGCCCTACAAAAGGGCTAGAACACGCATTGAATGCATTCAACAATTCGAAAGTACTCGGGCGTCGACGGATACCTAAGAAGCAGATTCCCGCTTCCGCGGGAATGACAAGTTGTGGGTGCGCGGATTATTGCAGCATCCATTCGTCCGAAGCCCTTTCAGGGATTCGGACCTATGCGATATACCAAAACCTAGGCGACCTGCTTACCGCTGCGCTTGAGGTGTACCAGCAACAGTGAAATCGCTGCCGGGGTCATACCCGGAATGCGTTGCGCTTGGCCAATTGTTTGCGGGCGCACCTTTGATAGCTTGCCCTGCAATTCCGCGGACAGGCCACTGATCACCGTGTAGTTAAGATCCAGGGGCAAGGCGGTATCTTCATGGCGTCGCGACTTTTCAATCTCTTCGCGCTGACGCTCCAAATACCCTGAATACTTGGCGGTAATTTCCACCTGCTCGCTGACATCGGCGTCGGCCACCGCCGGCCCGAGTTCGGCCACGCGCATTAATGCGGCGTAATCGAGTTCCGGTCGACGCATCAAATCCAAGGCATTGCATTCGCGGGTAATATCGATCGCCAAGTCACGCTTAATCGCCGCGCCATTGGCATTGTTCGGGGACAGCCAGATCGAGCGCAGCCGGTTAGTTTCCGCATCGATCGCATCGCGTTTGATCGAAAAGGCAGCCCAGCGCGCATCATCGACCAAATTCATCTCACGACCGATTTCGGTTAAACGCAAATCGGCGTTGTCTTCGCGCAGCTGCAAGCGGTATTCGGCCCGCGAGGTAAACATGCGGTACGGTTCAATCGTGCCTTGCGTGGTCAGATCATCAATCATCACGCCGATGTAGGCTTGATCCCGACGCGGTGACCAGGCGGGTAGATCCTGAGCGCGGCGTGCGGCATTGATGCCGGCAATCAATCCTTGAGCGGCGGCCTCTTCATAGCCCGTGGTGCCGTTGATTTGCCCCGCGAAAAATAGACCGTTAATAGTTTTGTTTTCTAAGGACGACTTCAGGCCACGCGGATCAAAGTAATCGTATTCAATCGCATAGCCCGGACGGGTGATACGTGCGTTTTCAAACCCGGCGATCGAACGCACCACTTCAAGCTGCACTTCAAAGGGCAGAGACGTCGAAATACCATTCGGATAAATCTCAAAGGTATTCAAGCCTTCAGGCTCAACAAATATCTGATGCGATGTCTTATCGGCGAAACGTACGACCTTGTCTTCAATGCTCGGGCAATAACGCGGACCAACACCCTCAATTTCTCCGGCGTACATCGGCGACTGGTCTAAGTTCGCGCGGATAATCTCGTGCGTTTTTTCGCTGGTATGGGTAATCCAACAGCTTACTTGCGCCGGATGCTCATCGCCGGTAGCCATAAAGCTGAAGCTCGGAATCGGCTGGTCGCCCGGTTGCTCTTGCAGTTGGCTGTAATCAATGGTCTTACCGTCAATACGCGGCGGCGTGCCGGTTTTCAAACGGCCCACCATCAGCGGCCGCTCGCGTAAACGCGCCGCCAGTGTTGCTGCCGGTGGATCGCCCGCGCGACCACCTTCGTGGTTTTTCAAACCGACGTGGATACGACCTGCGAGAAATGTTCCAGCGGTCAGTACGACACTGCTGGCAAAAAATTTCAGCCCCGATTGCGTAATCACGCCGCGCACGCAATCGTTTTCAACGATCAAATCATCGACGGCTTGTTGGAACAGCTGCAGATTGGCTTGCGACTCGACAACCGCGCGAATCGCGGCTTTATACAGGGCCCGATCGGCTTGCGCGCGCGTGGCACGAACTGCTGGGCCCTTGCTGGCGTTTAGACGTCGCCATTGGATACCGGCCAAGTCCGCCGCATGCGCCATCACTCCGCCCAAAGCATCGATTTCTTTAACCAGATGCCCTTTGCCGATCCCGCCAATCGCCGGGTTGCAGCTCATCTGCCCGACGGTTTCGATGCTGTGTGTCAGCAACAGCGTGCGCGCACCACTACGCGCCGAAGCAAGCGCTGCTTCGGTGCCGGCGTGTCCGCCGCCAATCACAATGACATCGTAGTGGTACATCTCATCTCCAAAAGCAGAAGGATCGGACATAAACCCGACCCTCCGTGATTTGTCGCTATTATCGCCACATTCGGGCTCAAACCAAAGAATTCAGCGAATGAGCCCTACTCTTCGATTTCGTCACCCGAACGCTCGCCGCGGTTAACCGGTCTCGGCGGCGGCGCACTGCGCTGTACGGCGGGCTTGTGCTGCGGTAACGCAGGGCGCGGCTCATATCGCTGCTCTACGGGCTGACGCTGCACCGGCTCGGGCGTACGCACCGGCCGGTATTCCGACCGCGTTGGCGTGGAGATCACTCGCGGCGGCGGTGCGGTGTATTCTCGCGGCGCCTGATAACTAGGTTTCGGTCGGCTAATGACTTCACGAGAACGCATCTCGTCGATGTATCGCGAGTTATCGTCTTCACGCGGCGGAATCTGCATCGGAACGCTCGGCTCACCGCGGTTGCCTGTCGGCAAACGTACCGAGCGCGACACCTCACCGGCACGGCTCGGCGCGGGGCTCATCGACGGTGGCCGGTAACGCATACCCGAATCGTCATCACGCGCTGGCGCGTCGACCGGAGCGGTTCGGCGTGTTCCGCTTAGCGACGGTTTGGCCATGGGCTCAGCTCGTGTCGAAGCCTGCGGCTCGGCAAAGCGCTGATTGGCAGAGCGCACCTGTACCGGCGTATCGCCATATTCGCCTCGATTGATCGGCTGAGCGCTCGAACGATTTACCGGGCGGTTAACTTGCGAGCCCTGAGTGGGACGCAAATTAGGCTTGGGCATGGGTTGGGCATCTTGACGCTGTGGCGGACGCAGGATCGTGCCGTAATGATGGCCGCTGTAATAGTTCTGAGAATCGCGGCCATAACCGGCGTAGTCGTAGCGGCCGTAAGGGTACTGATGACTCCAATATGGGCTGCGGCCGTAGTATCGACCATATCCATAGCCCGGACCGTAGCCATAACCATGGCTGAAGCCGTGGCCAAAGCCAATAGTTATCCACGTGCCGTAATAACTGGGGCGATAGTGGTAGTTAATAAAAACGCTGCTCGCGTGCGGGTTCCAGTAATTGCAGTGCCGCATCCAACTCCGGCAGCCGCGGTAGTAGCCGCTGGCACCCCAAAAGTACGGGTCATGAATTTCGGTGTAGTAACTACGGTAGTAGCGTACCGAGGGAGGGCTTACGTAGTAGTCGCCGTAATCGACCTCCTCATTATCGGCGTAGTAATAACTGCCGTCGCTGAGATATTGCGAATCGCCGCGATCATCATAATCGGATACCACTTCGGCCCGATCTTGCGCGTAATAATCGCGATCCCGGTCATGGTAGTGATGATGCGTGGTTGTGCAGGCACCTAAAAACAGTACCGCTAACCCTGATGCCCAAATTTGCTTATTCATTGTTCGCCCCGGATGACGGCTTTGATACTGAGTGTTGACCTTGGGCTGTGAACGACTGCTTAAGCACGCATTCTATTCAGTTTTCGATTCATTTTGAGTTTTGCCAGCTTAGCTGATAGCGTTGCGCATCTTTGCCGGATACATCGCATGGCGCTGCATCAATCTTCAGGTCAATGGAAGCTCGGCCTAAGCTTGGCGTTGACCACAGCGGCATGTTGGGCAACCCTGCCAATCGCGCTCAAAGTAGCGCTGGAAGTAGTAGACCCATTCACCCTGACCTGGGTTCGATTTCTATTTGCCAGCGGCATCACGCTGGCCTGGCTTGGCGCGCGCGGCAAACTGGCGCCATTGCGCCAACAAAGTCGGCGCCGCTGGTTCTTCCTGATCGCCGCCGGGCTTCTGTTAATCGGTAACTACCTGTTCTACCTGTTAGGGGTCCAATGGACCTCACCGGCCAATGCTCAGCTGCTGATTCAATTGGCGCCGTTGTTAATGGCCCTGGGCGGCATTGTGGTGTTCAAGGAACACTTCCGCCCCGGCCAATGGTTCGGCTTGTGCATCTTGCTGGGAGGACTGGCGCTGTTCTTTCGCGACCAATGGCTTTCAGCCCAGGTTGAAAACGCCAGTTATGCACTCGGCTCTGTGATGGTTATCTTCGGCGCGATCGTCTGGGCCGGCTACGCACTGCTGCAAAAGCAGTTGTTGATGCACCTGCAATCACCGGCCATTTTGTTGGTGATCTACATTCTGGCCAGCTTGGTACTGCTACCGTTTTCACAACCGATGGCGTTGCTCGATCTGAGCAGCAAACACATCTGGATCGTTTTGTACTGCGCTATCAATACATTGATTGCCTACGGCGCATTCGCCGAAGCGCTTGCCCACTGGGAAGCGTCCAGAGTCTCGGTTGTTTTGTCGGTGACGCCGTTACTGACCATCGCCTGCATGTACTTAATCAATCTAGCTTGGCCCGAGAGCGTGGCACCCGAACACATCGACACACTCGGCTGGATCGGCGCGGCTCTGGTCGTGGTCGGCTCGGCGACGGTCAGCCTGATGGGGCAACGACGCCAAACTCAGTGATCGCCGAGCAAGCGTGAACACTGCTCCTGGGTATCACGCGAAACCAAATTCGGTTGCATCGCCCGCAGCGCGCTGCGGGCTTGCTCGCGACGCTCACCGAGCAACTTGGACCACGGCTGGAATGCGCCCATGAGTCGCGCTGCGACTTGCGAGTTGAGACGATCAGCAAGGGCTATTTGCTCCGCTAAATAACGATAGCCCGCGCCGCCTAGCTGATGAAATGCCGTGGCGTTGTTTCGCGAGAAGGTGCCAAGCATTGCGCGCACACGGTTGGGATTAGCCGGTAACCAGAATTCGCCTTGCTGCAGATCGCTCAGTTCAGCCAGTACCTGCGGATCGGGCCTGCTCAGCTGTACCGCAAAACTCTTATCCAACACTAAGGGGTTATTGCTGAATTCTCTGCGAAATTGCTCGAGCACCGTTTCACGCATGTCCGGATCAAAATGCACAACGCACTGCAGCGCGCTGATCCGGTCGGTCATACGGGTACTTTCGGCAAACTGCCGGCGTGCCAGATGTTGCCCGGAGTCGGTGCGCGATAAAAACTGTAGGCAGGCATTGCGCAAAGCGCGCGCGGCCATCGCGTCATCACTCAGCCCCTGCTGCGCGCGCGCACCTAATGACTCATAACACTGCAGGAATGCTTGCTGATGGGTCTCGGCTAACTCCCGGCGCATGTGTTTGCTCGCGGCAAGCAAACGATCCACATCGATCGCTTCGGTGCACTCAGCCAGAGTGTCAAAATCAGGTAATGATAAACACTCGGCAACGAAGGCCGGATCACTGGAATGGTTGGCGATAAGCGCAGCAATGGCCCGATGAAAATGTTCAGGAGCCGCTGCGCCTTGTTCGAACTGATTGAGTAAAATTCCCGTGGCCAATTGCTGCAGCGCGTCCCAGCGCGAAAATCCGTCAGTTTCATGAATCGCGATGCCGGCTAACTGCTCAGCGCTGTAGGGATAATGCACGCTAACCGGCGCTGCAAAGCCCTGGTTAAACACCGGTAGCGGCTTTGCGCCCAGACCCTTCCATTGGATCCGGGCCTTTGCCTGGCGCAGCTCGATAAGCTTATCGCTAACCGTGGCGGTGCTCTGGCTGGGCTGCGTCGGCGCAGTTGCCGGTAGCTGATAAAGCGCAAAATTTAAGGGTACAAAAAGCGGCTTCTTCGATTCTTGATCTGCCGTTACCGGATTAACTTGGCTGATGTTTAAGGTATACAAATCTTCATTTGCATCGTAGTCATCGTGTATGTGGATTTGCGGCGTACCTGACTGCTGATACCAGAACATAAAGTCATCCAGACTTCGGCCACTGGCCTGACTATGTGCCGCATAGAAGTCTTCAACCGTCGCGGCACGCCCGTCGTTGTCTCCGAAATACCGGTCCATACCGGCGCGAAACACTTTCTCGCCCAGATAACCTTGCAGCATGCGCACAATTTCGGCCCCTTTTTCGTAGACCGTGGCGGTGTAAAAATTATTTATTTCAGCGTAGCGATCGGGTCGTACCGGATGCGATAGCGCCCCGGCATCTTCAGAAAACTGACGCGAGCGCAATATGCGCACATCGGCAATGCGCTTTAGGTCGCGTGAGTGAAGATCAGCAGTAAATTCCTGATCACGAAATACCGTCAGACCTTCCTTCAGAGAAAGTTGGAACCAATCGCGGCAAGTCACCCGATTACCCGACCAATTGTGAAAATATTCATGGCCGATCACTGACTCGATGGCGATAAAGTCATCGTCAGTTGCTGTGGCCTCGTCGGCCAGAATATAGCGCGCGTTGAAAATATTCAGGCCTTTGTTTTCCATCGCGCCCATCGTGAAGTCGTGGGCCGCAACGATATTGAACACGCGCAAATCGTAAACACAGCCAAAGCGCTGCTCGTCCCAACGAATCGCCCGTTCTAGCGCTTCCAGGGCGTACTCGCAGCGAGAAATGTCATCGGCACTTGACCAGACGTTTAAAGTTGCCGACTCGGCATTACTCAGCTGTATGGTTTTGGAAACAGCGGCCAAGTCGCCGGCAGCAATCGCAAATAAATACGAAGGTGTCGGATGCGGATTTTCCCAGACGGCCTCATGCAGCCCACCCTCAAGCTCGCGCCTACTGATCGGATTGCCATTGGCCAGAAGCACCGGGAAACGGTCCTGATCTGCACGCAGCGTAATTCGCCACGTCGCCATCACATCGGGCTGATCAATGAAGAAACTAATGCGTCGAAATCCTTCCGGTTCGCACTGGGTCAACAGCAGCTCACCGCTGCAGTACAAACCCTCTAACTGCGTGTTCGACTTAGGCTTAATTTTTACCCGCGTTCGCAACTGGCAAGCGGCGCTGACGCCACGAATGCGTAAGGTGTTGTTGATATTTTCGTAGCGAGAGGCGGCAAGCGCCTGGCCGTCAAGCTCGATTTCCAGCAACTCCAGGTTTTCGCCATGCAGAACCAACTCACCCGGATACGGTGCCTGCGGTTTGATATCAAGCAGGCTTTCGACGACCGTCTCTTCCACGCCCAGATCGAAGATCAGGCTGGCATGTACCACGGTCCAAGGCGGGCTGCGATAATCTTTCAGGTAAATGGTTCGGGCGCTCGTATCAGGCATAATCGGGTGTTCGTTTCACTTGCTGACACGCTAACAGATTCACTCGATCGGAGTACTGATCAATGTCAAATAATGCGCGATACGATGATCGGCCGCCGAGCTGGGGTGATATTTTAGATGCGTCAGGCCGCATTGCCGCTTTTGCTCATCGCACTCCCGTGATGAGTTCGCATTCGATCAATCAATTAGCCGGCTGTGAAATTTATTTCAAGTGTGAAAACCTGCAACGCGTTGGCGCGTTTAAGTTTCGCGGCGCGTGTAATGCGGTTTTTTCACTGTCTGAAGCCGAAGCCGCACACGGCGTCATTACCCAAAGTTCCGGCAATCACGGAGCGGCCATCGCGCTGGCCTGCAAACTACGTTCGATATCAGCGACGGTTGTCATGCCCGAGAACGCTGCAAAAATCAAAATCAACGCGGTGCGCAATTGGGGCGCGAAGGTGATTTTCTGTGGGCCCGGTCAAGCAGCCAGAGACCAGGCGATGGACGCGGCGCGCCAGGGCAAGCAGGCGAACCTGATTCATCCATTCAATGATCGTCGGGTCATAGCCGGCCAGGCCACGGCCGCCTTGGAGTTGCTGCAGGATGTGCCGGATATTCACAGCTTAGTCGCCCCGATTTCCGGCGCCGGATTAATCTCTGGCTGCGCCTTAGTTGCCCACCAGATCAATCCTCAAATCGACATAATTGCCGCCGAGCCTGAGGGCGCCAGCGACGCGTTTCGCTCTCTACGTAGTGGCCGAATTGAACGCAACGAACATCTGGACACGATCTGCGATGGCTTGCGTGCCGACTTAGGCAGTCTGACCTTTCCCATTGTAAAAGCACATGTACGCGACGTGTTTTTGCTCAGCGACGACGAGACGATTGCCGCCATGCGTTTGATCTGGGACCGATTAAAGCTGATCGTCGAACCGTCTGCTGCCATCACCCTGGCCGCGATACTCAAACAGCCCGCGTTTTTCGCCGGAAAAAAAGTCGGGGTAATTTTATCCGGCGGCAACGTTGACCTGGATAGCGTTGGCGCGTTCTTTGCGCCCAGGATCTAGTCCCTGGGCTTTCGCCGGATTGGAATTTGATTAGCATCGAAGCTGGCGATTTCTGCACCGTGTTCGCGGCGAGCCATATTTGCCGCAGGCGCCCAGGCCATCGCACAAATAATTTCCCAGGTCGCCGGTACGCTGGCGTCGGCCTGTTGGGTTTCCTCGCGATAAGCCAGTTCCAAGGCGCGCTGACGATCTTTCCCGGCCAGCCCGCGTGGTCGGCTTTCGCGCGCGTCCGTCGCACCAATTTGCTTGAGCTCGCGCAATAAGCCTCGTACGTTTTTATAGCTGCTCAGAATACTGTCACGATCTAACACCGGCTGCTGAAACCGCGCTGCGACCAGCGCATCACCAATCGCCTGGATTGGCGCAAACGGACTCACCGGCGGCTCTAGATTCAGGCGCACATAAGCTTGGCGTAACTCCCACAAGGTGTCCGGCCCAAAGCTGCTGAATACCAGCAAGCCACCGGGCTTCATGACGCGGCGTAGTTCGTTAAGCACACTGGGTAAATCATCAACCCATTGCACACACAGGTTGGAAAAAACCAAATCAAACTGACCATCCGCTAACGGCAAGGCACTGGCATCGGCGCACACACGGTGAATGGGGCGCCACCAGTGGTGCGGCACTTTACGCAGCATCGAAACCGACAAATCCAGACTAACCACTTGAGAGCGCGGCCAGCGCTTTTTCATGATTCCAGCAGCGCGACCCGGGCCGCAGCCCAGATCCAAAATGCGCTGCGGCTTTTTATCGTCCAGATAATCCAACTGCTCTAAGAGACGATCCTCGATGCCACGCTGCAATCGCGCGGATTCGGCATAGCCATCGGCCGCCCGGCTAAACGCACGACGTAATTGCTGGCGGTCAAATAGAGGCTTCATGACTAATCGATTGGTGAAATGCAGTGATTTGCTCGGCGACTATTTTCGCATGAGTTAGGAACGGCGCGTGTCCTGCGCCCTCAACCGGTACAAATTGCCCCGCATCCGACTGTGAAGCAGCGCGCTGCATAGCAGCTGGTGAAACCAGTCGGTCGCGGCGTCCGGCCAGCCACAAGCTGGGCGCCTGCACGTGTTTCAGCGCGTCGCGCGCATCCGCAAAACGAAGTAGATCGAGCCCCGAATTGAGTGCCTGTGCGTTGGGTTGACCGCGTTCAAAAATGTGCGAGCGAAGAAAGCGTAACTCTTCACGCAGATTTTCAGAGCCTTGCGCTTCGAGCATCAAAAATCGATCCAATGCGCTCTGCCAGTTTTGCTCAAGGTCGCTAGCAAAGTTTTCGAAAATTGCTGCGGGCATGCCCTCCGGCCAATCATCGGCGACTACAAACTTGGGTGTAGCAGCGACCATCACTAATCCCCGGCAACTTTGTGGTGCCGCGCGCGCCAGTTCAAGTGTGAACAATCCGCCCAGAGACCATCCGAGATAAATGGCGGGAGGCAAATGGGTACTGAAATATTCTGCGCACGCCGACGGATCAAGTGCAGTCGCGCTATTGCGGCTTTGTCCGTGGCCGGGCAGATCGACTAAATACATTTCAAATTGATCACGTAGCTGATCTACCAGCGGCGCGAATATTCCACTATGCATAGCCCAGCCGTGAACCAGCACCAGAGCCGGTCCGGTGCCAACGCGCTCAATCATCATAATTAACTACCGACGCTTACCGGATTGCGATCACGCACTTCGGCCAGCGCCTCTAGCAGGGCGTCGATTTGCGCTTCGTCGTGCGAGGCGCTCAAGGTCACGCGCAAGCGTGCTTTGCCTTCGGCGACGGTGGGCGGACGAATAGCGGTGAGCAAAAATCCTCGAGCTTCGAGTTTTTGCGCGGCCTTCAAGGCGCTGTCATTGTCGCCAAAAAGCAGGGGTTGGATCGCTGTAAACGAATCCATCAGCGGTAATTCGAGACGCAATGCCCCACGCCGGAATCGCGCGACCAATGACTGCAACTTGGCCCGTCGCCAGGGTTCTTTTTTTATCAAACGCAGGCTCGCGCGCATCGCCGCCGCAATCGCTGGCACCGGTGCAGTGGAGTATAAGTAGGGCCGCGCGGTCTCCAATAAATGACCGATGATCAATTTGTTACCGAACACCAGAGCGCCTTGCCCGCCGAAGGCTTTGCCCAGAGGCACGACTAACATCGGCACTTCGTCCGGCCCGAGACCAGCGGCGGCGGCTGCGCCTCGCCCATCCGGCCCCATGACGCCAGCGCTATGTGCCTCATCAACCACCAACATCGCTTCGCAGGTTTTTGCGACCAGAGCCAAATCGTGCAGAGGCGCAATGTCGCCATCCATGCTGAACACGCCATCGGTCACCAACATTTTGGCCCGATCACTCGATCCCATCAGCTGTCTGAGTGCGGCACCGGAATCCAGGTGCGGATAGCGCTTCAATTCGGCTTCAGCCAAACGCGCACCATCGAGCAAACACGCATGATTGAGCTTGTCCTGGACGCAGATATCGTCTTTTTCCAAAATGGCCTGAATGACGGCCAGATTCGCCTGATAACCCGAGCCGAAAAATAAGGCGCGCTCATAGCCCATCCACTCAGCTGCTTCATGTTCGAGCACGTCGTGCTCGCGATGAAACCCGCAAACCAGTGGCGAGCCCGTGCTGCCGGCACCATTCCACGCAGCAGACTCCTGAAACGCACTCACTACGTCCAGATGCTGGGACAAGCCCAAATAATCATTGGAACAAAAATTAACCAGGTCCCGACCGTTTACCCGAACCAGCGCGCCCTCCCGGGCTTCGATGATGCGTCGCCGGCGTAACGCGTTGTGCTGCTCTCTTTGGGCACGTGCGGCGTTCATCCGATCGAGAATTTTGCGCATCATTCAGCCGCCCACCGGGCAATTTGCTTCGACCCGGGTGATTTCGGCATGTACGGTCTGGGATATTTCGGTGAGTGTCATGGGCACAATACCCAAACGCTGAAACAGCGCTTGATCGGCCGCGACATCTGGATTGCCTGTAGTTAGGAGTTTTTCGCCATAAAAAATTGAGTTGGCGCCCGCTTGAAAGCACAGAGCCTGAAGCTCTTCGCTCATTTCCGCACGACCCGCCGAGAGCCGGACCATTGACCGCGGCATGAGCAGGCGAGCCACTGCAATCGTGCGCACGAATTCAAATGGATCGAGCAAGGTTGTGCCCGCAAGCGGCGTGCCCTCGACTTGTACCAAGCGATTAATCGGCACCGACTCGGGCTGCTGCGGCAAATTGGCCAGCGTTTGCAATAAGCCGGCACGATGCTCGCGTTGCTCGCCCATGCCGACGATGCCGCCACAGCAAGTTTTCAGCCCGGCGCTGCGCACGTGTTTGAGCGTGTCCAGGCGATCCGTGTACTCGCGGGTTTTGATCACATCGCCATAAAACTCCGGCGCGGTATCCAGATTGTGATTGTAATAATCCAATCCAGCGCTCTTCAGGCTCTGCGCTTGTTCGGCGCTGAGCATGCCTAAGGTAGCGCAGGACTCCAGGCCCAGCGACTTAACCGCCGCAACCATCTCGACCACATTGGCCACGTCCCGGTCTTTTGGAGAGCGCCACGCCGCACCCATACAAAAGCGAGTCGCGCCGGCATCTTTGGCCGCTTGAGCGCGCTCGCGCACTTCCTCAACACTCAATAACTTATGCGCCTTAAGCCCGGTGTTATAGCGGGCGCTCTGCGGACAGTAACCGCAATCTTCAGGGCAACCGCCGGTTTTTACCGACAGCAAAGTTGAAACCTGAACCTGATTGGGATCGAAGTTTTCGCGATGCACCGTGGCGGCACGAAAGATGAGCTCATTAAACGGTAAATTGAACAGTTCCAGTACTTCGGGTCGGGTCCAATCTTGGCGAATTGCGCTAGGCATGAAAAATTCCACATCTGAATCGAATCGGGAAAACGCCCGAGAACAGCAAAGTCTGGGAATCAGCGCCCGTCGTGTCAACCCAAATCTGTGATTCAAGCGCATTGGATGGTCGGACCAATCGTCAATTTCGCACAAATTCTCCGGTCGATTCCTCATACCCGGCGCTTTTGTAGCGACTCACTATGGATTCATGCAGCCAAACGACACGCTTTTTAGACGCGCTATCGCGATTTTAGTGCCGCCCCGGTGCCTGATTTGCGGGCAGGCCGGAAACCAGCGCCTGGACCTGTGCACGCCGTGTCGCAGTCATATTCACTGGTCGGGCGTGGCCTGCGGCATTTGCGCCATGCCGACTACGGTCCGCACGCTAGGCTGCGGCCATTGTCACGGACGGCTGCCCGATGGCTTTCGCACATTTGCCGCCTTCCGGTATGCCTTCCCGGTCGACGAACTGTTAAGTCGATTCAAGTACCGGGCAGACCTGGCTGCCGCCGACACCTTGTGCCGGCTGGCTTTCCAACACACCGATATTGCTGCGCACCTAAGTGGTGCATTGCTGCCCATACCCTTACATCGCAATCGACTGCGCACCCGTGGCTTTAATCAAAGTCAGCTCATTGCGCAATTTTGCGCCGCGCGATCAGGCCTTAGCCTGGAAACCGACCTGCTCATTCGTCAGCGCCATACGGCGCCGCAAAATGGGCTCAGCGCCGCGCAGCGACGGCGAAATCTCAAGCGTGCTTTTAGCGCCACCGCGCGCGCAAAAAATTTTAGTTCGATCACCCTGGTGGACGATGTAATGACCACCGGCAGTACCGCCCATGCCTGCGCCAACGCGTTGTTGAAGGCGGGAGTCGCGCAAGTGCAGCTGTTCGTTTTAGC
>CBDUOG010000006.1:0-58212 GCA_965368785.1 uncultured Gammaproteobacteria bacterium
TTCGGCCGCTAGTCTAATTACGAGGCTCGCAAACCGATGGATCCTCACTTTGCTCACCCAACTACACCGCGCTAGGGATTTGGCACAAAGGAGATAGACATGTCGATCATGATTTCACATAGCTCTCGGACCGCCGTTCAATCCTCTATGTTGATGGCGCAGAAGCCAGCGCATTTGTACTCGATTGAAGAGCTGCAGGAACGCTTTCGGATTAGCCGGGCCAAAGCCAAGCGTTATCTGGCCGCACTAACCCATGCTGCCTGGATGCGCGGTCAACGCGATTAATCGCAAGCTACGTTCCGAATGGTACGAGCCTGTACAAACGACTCCGGTGGAGAGCGCAATGAATTCAGATGATGTATTGCTCTGGAACGAAAACTATCCGGTGGGCACCCGCGTGGCCTTCTTCAGCCAGAGCGGACAGATGCTTATTGCGTTAACAACAGGCCCCGCGGTGTATTTCGGCAAGCGCAGCATGGTGCCGCTTGGAAAATCACTCGGCCTGGTTCTGATGAAACGAATCCGCGTCTTGCAACAACCCGACCAATCCGCAATTGCCTGTTAAGCAGGCCCGATTCTATTCTTCTTCTTCGATTGCTTCTTTAACGCAGTTACGGCCCGACTCTTTGGCCGCGTAAAGCGCTTTATCGACCCGACGCATGACGGCATCGATATCCGCCTCAACGGTGACATTGACGTCTTTATTGGCGGTGATCTGCGCCACGCCCACGCTAATGGTGACCTGGCGTTGCTCAATAATCTTGCTGTTGGCAACCAGCTCACGCAAACGCTCAGCGAATTGAACGGTTTCCGGCGCATTGGTACCAAAAGCGATGACTGCGAACTCTTCGCCACCCACGCGATACAAATGATCGGTCGGGCGCAAGCGTTTCTGTAAAACCTGGCACATGCGAATCAACGCTTCGTCGCCGACGCCATGGCCCCATTGATCATTAATTTTCTTAAAGAAGTCGATATCCATCGACAGCAGAGAAACGGAAGTTTTGTAACGTCGAACGCTGGCAATGGCTTCTTCCATTTTTTCATCGAACGAGCGCCGGTTACCCGCACCGGTTAACGGATCCCGTCGCGCGACATCGCGCAGAGCCTGACGCTGCTTACGGCTTTGAAGTGCAAATATCAGTGCTGCGCCATTAGTCAGCACAAACGCAATGATAAAAACAATTAGCGATGTTTTGGACATGCCTCCGGGGGCATCCAAGCCGCCTTGTGACAAGATGATGGCCAGCGATATTAAAGACAGCACATTGATAATCATCGCCGCGCGCCAAGGCAGCACGAGGAACAAAATTACCGTTGCCGGGAACGCCCAATAAACAATGCTCGCGCCTTTGAGGTAGACAACCGCCTGCATACCCAGGCTCAAGGCCAAGCACAAAATAAGGACCGGCCCCTTAATGTTGCGCGTGGTGTACACATAAATGCCCAAGCCGACCAACATCGCCACCATCGCAAAATCGACAATGGCCATGTTCCAGTCACCCTGAGACACACGGACAAACCCGAAAGGCAAGATGGCAAGGAGCGCGACTGCTGACATTGACAGCAATACGATTTCTTCAACTGAGCGCGACTTTTCCAACTCAACCCCCGCAATAGGTATCTTTAAAACATTAAGGCCGTTCACTCGGCATCTTCGTACATCGGCCATTTGCCGCACAACTTGAAGGTTTTTGGCCCCGAACCAGAAATACCCTCGCGACCCAGTCTATTACAGGATTCGCTGAATGTATGCCGGATCACCCGATTTCGGCGACAATATGGGTAACGGCCCCGCCGTGCAAATATTGTTCTATAAGGAGTCCAAATGACCGAACCCAAGCTGAGTCCGCCCTCCGGCGGCGAGAAAATCACCATTTCACACGGTAAATTGACTGTACCCAAACACCCGATCATCCCGTTCATTGAGGGTGATGGCACCGGTCCGGACATTTGGGCCGCTGCAGTTCGAGTGCTCGATGCGGCCGTGGCCAAGGCTTATGGCGGTGATCGCTCGCTGAAGTGGATGGAAGTGTATGCCGGTGAAAAATCGTTTAATCAGTTTCAAAGCTGGCTGCCCGACAGCACCGTTGAGGCCTGCCGTGAATATCTGGTCTCGATTAAGGGCCCCCTGACCACACCGGTTGGCGGCGGTATTCGTTCCTTAAACGTTGCGCTACGGCAAATGCTGGATCTGTACACCTGCCTGCGCCCTGTGCGCTGGTTTAATGGCGTGCCAAGCCCGGTACGTGAACCGCAGAAGGTGAATATGACCATCTTCCGCGAGAACACTGAGGACATCTATGCCGGTATCGAGTGGGAAGGCGGTAGTGCGGACTCGCAGAAAGTTCTGGATTTTCTAGCCAAAGAATTCCCTAAGGCCTATGAAAAAATCCGCTTTGGCTCGCAAGACAAGTCTGACGCATGGCAAAAAGCTCTGGAAGGCATTGGTGCTCCATCACGCAAAGTCGCCGTTGAAGTGGGCGTGGGTATCAAGCCGGTAAGCTATCTGGGTACTGAACGCGTGGTCCACAGCGCGATTAGCTACGCAATTCAAAACCAGTCGAAATCGGTCACCTTGGTGCACAAAGGCAACATCATGAAGTTCACTGAAGGTGGCTTCCGAGATTGGGGTTACAAAGTGGCGCGTGACTTCTTCGGTGCCGTCGAGCTCGATGGCGGTCCGTGGCATGTGATACCGGAAGGCAAGCCCGGCGCCGGCATGATCATCAAGGACGTAATTGCTGATGCCTTCTTGCAACAGATTCTATTGCGCCCGGCGGAATACGACGTTGTCGCTACGCTAAACCTTAATGGTGATTACCTGAGCGATGCGCTGGCCGCACAAGTCGGCGGCATCGGTATTGCACCGGGTGCCAACATTAATTACGTCACCGGTCATGCAGTGTTTGAAGCCACCCACGGCACCGCGCCGAAGTACGCCGGCCTCGACAAAGTAAATCCCGGCTCGGTGATTTTGTCGGGTGAAATGATGTTGCGCTATTTAGGTTGGACCGAAGCGGCGGACCTGATTATCAAAGGCATGGACGGTGCGATCGCGACGAAGAAAGTTACCTACGATTTCGCCCGATTGATGGAGGGCGCGACCGAAGTAAAATGCTCGCAATTCGCTGATGGTGTCATTGCTGCGATGTAAGTTTTTTTTACATGATGCAAAAAAGGGCGCCTAGTGCGCCCTTTTTTGTGCCCGCGCCCAAAAGCCGCTCGTAAACCCCTTTGATGTTTGACAATCAGAGCTACGAAGCAGAGCATTACCGCCTGAATCAGGAGAATCGTATGCGCGTTCAATTAATCCTTTTATGTTCTGCAGCAATCAGTTTTTCTGCCTGCAGCCGACCCGAGCAACCTGCGACTGCGGCGCTAAGCGAGGCGGTGGTATCGATGAAAGTTGAAGATCCTATGGCCGTCGCGATTAATGGCGACTGGCGCGCTGCCGAGAATATCGCCCGCGACGTTCACCGTCACCCCGCAGAAACTCTGGCGTTATTCGGCGTGCAGCCGCATATGACCGTCATCGAAATTACTCCCGGCGGCGGCTGGTACACCGAGATACTTGCGCCGTATTTACGCGCCAATGGCAATTACATCGGCGCACTGAATGATCCGACCAAACAGGCTAATGAGCGCGCGAGCAATTACTTCAACGAGCAGAACGCCTTACTGCGCGGGAAGATGGCCGGACGTTCAGATGTCTACGATCGCGCACGCTTTGTCGAGTTTGATAGCAATGCGCCGGAATTCGGACAAGAGGGCTCAGCCGATGCCGTGTTGACCTTCCGCAACGTCCACAATTGGATGATGAACAATCAACACGAAGCCATGTTCGGTGCATTCTTCAAAGTGCTTAAACCCGGCGGCGTTTTGGGGGTGGTTGAACACCGTGCAGCAAATGACGTGCCCGACGGTGATCGCAGTGGCTATGTTTCCCAGGCACAAGTGGTGGCAATGGCCGAAGCGGCCGGATTTGTGTTGGAAGAAAGCAGCGAAATTAATGCAAACCCCAAGGACACCAGAGATCACGCCAATGGCGTGTGGACCTTGCCGCCGGTCAATCGCACGCCTGAGGGTGAGGATGCGGCTAAGTATCAGGCAATTGGCGAGTCGGATCGAATGACCCTGCGCTTTCGCAAGCCAGACCCAACTAAGTCATAAGCGCACACTACATGTTTACGAAGATAAGCCCGCGTTTGCGGGCTTTTTCTATTGCTCGCCGGTTTGCAGCCGCCACAACGACGCATAGATGCCCGCACGCGCTAATAACTGCTCATGCGTGCCTGACTCACTTATGCGTCCATGCTCGAACACATGAATACAATCGGCATGGCGCACGGTACTCAAGCGGTGGGCAACGATCAATGTGCTGCGACCCTGAGTTTCTCGCGCCAGCGAGCGTTGAATAGCCGCTTCGGTTTCGTTATCAACGGCTGAAGTGGCTTCATCGAGAATCAAAATTTTCGGATCACGATACAGCGCGCGCGCCAGTGCAATGCGTTGCCGTTGGCCACCGGATAGTTGGGCGCCGCGCTCTCCAACTTCGCTGGCAAAGCCCGCCGGAAGTTCTTCGATAAAGCCCAACGCTTCTGCGGCTTTGGCCGCCGCGACAATGCGCTGCGTATCCGGTTCACGATCGCCGTAGGCAATGTTGTCGGCGATACTGCCGTCGGTAAGAAACGCATCTTGCGCTACATAGCCCATCACCCGACGCACGCTCAACGGATCAAGTTCCGATAACTTTTGTTGGTCGAAATAGATTTCACCTGAGCCCGGCCGGATAAATCCGAGCAGAAGTTTAAGCACGGTACTTTTGCCGCCGCCAGTGGCGCCGACCAGAGCGATTGTGGTGCCGGCGGGCAGCTCGAAGCTGATATTATCCAGCGCGACTTGACCGGCATAGTCAAACGACACCTGATCAAAATGCAGGGCGCCGCGCACCGGCAATTGCAGTGACTTATCGGATTTTGTTGGCGGCGCCGTATCGAGTAAATCCATCACGCGCATAACCGAAGCCATTGCCCGGTTGTACAGATCGGTCATATCGGCCAATCGAGTCAGCGGCCACAGCAAGCGCTGGGTTAAATAGACCAGCGCTGAGTAACTGCCAACACCTAATCGGTCATTCAAAGTAAGCCAGCCGCCGTATAGCAAGGTCGCGACAAAGCCGAATAGAATTGCCACCCGAATAACCGGAGTGATCGCCGCGGAGAATCGAATCGCCGCCGAGTTTTTCTGCCGGAACTGATCCGATGCAGCTGCAACATGTGACGACTCAAACGCCTCTGCTGTGTAAGCCTGAATGGTCGCCATGCCGTGCAGGTTATTATCGAGTCGCGCCGATACGGTGGCTGCCGCTTCGCGTGCTGCAGCGTACCGAGGAGCCAAGCGCTTTTGAAACCAGAATGCGCCCAGCAAAATAATTGGCACGGGCAGAATCGCCAGCACCGCCAGTTCAGCGGTTAGCACAAAGAACACCGCACCCACTAACAACGAAGACAATATGACTTGGATCAGGTCGTTGGCGCCCGTGTTCAAAAAGCGCTCTATCTGGTTAACGTCCTCGTTAAGTACCGCCATCAAGCGGCCACTGCGTTGCTTGCTGATTTCATCGGGCGGTAACAGTTGTAAGTGCTGGTAGGCGGCCAGTCGTAAATCGTGTTGCAGATTCTGCGCCAAGTTACGCCACTTCAGTGCATACAAATACTCAAAGCCGGACTCAGCCAACCAAACCACAATGGTCAGCGCGACGAGCAGCCAGAGTTGATTCATCGGGTCGGGTATGCCGAATCCGGCGAGAAACGAGTCACGCTGATTGACTACCACATCCACCGCAACGCCGATGAGAATTTCCGGCAGCACATCAAAGACCTTATTCAAAGCCGAATAGACGGTGCCAAGGATTGCGTCACGCCGGTAACCGCGCGCGTAAGCAAAAAGTCGTTTTAGCGGATGCATAGGGTTCCGAGTGCAATCACAACCTGTAGTTTCCCATGACTGCACCGCAAATCGTAAACTAGGCCAATGCTCATAGCCCTGAACAAGCCATTTAATGTGCTTTGCCAATTCACCGACAGCAGCGAGCCGCCACGCGCAACGCTCGCTCAGTTCGGTTTGCCGGCCGGTGTGTATCCTGCTGGACGTCTCGATTTTGACAGCGAAGGCCTGATGCTACTCAGCGATGATGGCGATGAAATTGCCCGGATCAGCTCGCCAAAATTTAAAGTATGGAAAACCTATTGGGCGCAAGTTGAGGGGATCGTTAGTGATGAGCAACTGGCTCGATTGCAAAACGGCGTGCAACTCAACGATGGCCCAACCCGACCAGCCAAAGCCCGACGCATACCGGAGCCGGCAAATTTATGGCCGCGAAATCCGCCTATCCGGGAGCGCAAAAACGTGCCCGACTCCTGGCTCGAGCTGAGCATCGCACAGGGTAAAAACCGACAAGTTCGACGCATGACCGCCGCGGTAGGATTGCCGACCTTGCGCCTTATTCGGGCTGCTATCGGCGATCATCGCCTGGAGCAACTCCAACCAGGGCAGTGGCGCCAGCTCGATGGCTTTGAAGCAGGAACGCCGGCCCGGGCGTCGGTGCCCAGACCTGCGCCGGGCAACGATCTAATGGACCCGCACAAGCCGATGTTGATTCGTCCGTGGAAGCGTGACGGCAGATAAATTGGGGCGCATCCTTGCACCCCGAGTTGGTGTGGTGTCAGCGAGTCTCTTTTTGACCAACCGTATCCCCGGCTCCTTACCATCCCTGACAAGGACCACACTTACCAGACGTAAAAAGCGGGAAAAACGGCACAGGCTGATCAAGTATTTTTTTATGAGCAGGCGATCAGTCAAAAAAAAGGGCGCCAGAGGCGCCCGAGTCTAGGAGAGGGAACACGACGCATTCGGTCGGTCGGCCCGCTTTTAGGTGCGAGCCTGACCAAACTACTAGCCATGGTCCACGTTTTGATACGCAGTGAATGAGCCAAACCGGACAGTAATCTGACTTGAATCAATGCACCCGGGGCTGGCTGGACTTAGGGTGAGACCAAGCGCTTGTGGAGAAACTGATGAAAATCGCCTTTTTTGATAGTCATCCATTCGAACAAGATGCGTTTACTCAGGTCTTTGCTGAGCACCCGCATCAGCTGCATTTTCTGAGCGCGCGCCTGGATTCAGACAGCGCTGCCAGTGCTGAGGGCTTTGAGGCGGTATGCAGTTTCGTCAATGACCGACTCGATCGCGCCTGTCTGGAGCGGCTAAGGCAGCTGGGCGTAAGACTCATTTTGTTGCGCTCGGCTGGCTACAACCACATCGACCTGGACGCGGCAAAGCGTCTTGGCTTGAGTATCTGCAATGTTCCGGAGTATTCGCCCTACGCGGTTGCCGAGCACGCGGTTGCGCTGCTGCTAACGCTCAACCGCAAAACGCATCGTGCCTTTAACCGGGTACGTGAGCTGAATTTTTCACTGGATGGCTTATTGGGCTTTGATCTGCACGGCAAAACCATCGGCATTGTCGGCACCGGGCGCATCGGCTCCGTTTTCGCCCACATCATGCATGGGTTTGGCTGTCGTATTCTGGCTAATGATCTACAGCCGGATACCGAACTGGAAAAAACGCTGAACCTGCACTATGTCGAGCTATCGCAATTGCTATGCGAATCCGACGTGATCTCGCTACACCTGCCACTAACCCAACAATCGCGTCATTTGATTAATCAGCAGGCCATCGCCCAGATGAAAAGCAATGTGATGTTGATTAATACCGGACGCGGCGCGTTGATCGATAGCAAGGCATTGATCAAAGCATTGAAGCTGAAACAAATCGGTTCGGCGGCGCTGGATGTGTATGAAGAAGAGTCGGGTGTTTTCTTCGAAGATCATTCGACCTCTGGCATCGATGATGACTTACTGGCCCGGCTCACGACGTTTCCGAATGTGCTGATTACCTCGCATCAGGGCTTTTTTACCCGGGAAGCGCTCAGCAATATCGCGCAGACAACACTGGATAACGTCGATGAGTTTGTCGCCGGAAAAAAACTTACGAACGCGCTTTGAGCTCAGGTTCCACGCGGTTTTGCGCGATGTGTCGCAGTGGCCGACCACGGGTCTTCCGGCCACGGGTGTTTCGGATAGCGGCCTTTCATTTCCTTTCGCACCTCGGCATAAGTGTTATGCCAGAAACTCTCCAGATCTTGAGTGACCTGTAAGGGTTTGCCGCCCGGTGACAGTAGATGCAGCATTAAGGGCACCCGATCGTTGGCAATGCGTGGTGTTTTTGCCAGTCCAAATAGCTCCTGCAGTTTGACCGCCAACACCGGTGGTGCATCAACCGCGTAGCGAATCGACCGATGCAGGCCCGAAGGTACTTCAATTTCCACCGGCGCATACTGATCCAACTTTTGCCGCGCCGACCAGTCGAGCTGATTGAGCAGGGCATTACGTAGCGCCTCTTCCGTAAGCTGGTCTAAGCGCGAACAGCCCACGAAGGCCGGCTTAAGCCAGTGGTCCAGATGCTCAAGCAAATACGTATCGGATACATCCGGCAGATTCAATTCAGGCATCCATTCACGCAAACACTGCATGCGCGTGCGCAACTGCTCGAGCTTCTCGGTCCACGGCAGCACAGCCAAACCCAGGCGTGCGACTGCCTCGGTTAAGGCTTGCGCAGCCATTTTCGAATCGACTTTTCCAGCCGGTTTGGACCAGATCACTATCTGATCGAAGCGCTTTTGACGCAGCGCGCTTAAGGACTTTTTGCGTTCGTCCCACAAAGCGAAATCCGCTTCTATAAACCGGTCGGGATACTCGGCTTCAAGCGCCCGCTCATCGACCGGCGCAGCACGCAAAATTTCCGCGTCTTTCGCCTGATAGCGCAGTTCGCTGATCACTAACCACGGTTCGGCGAATAGCGCGCTGTCCGGAAATAATTTGGCCATTCGACCATTGCTCAGGTTATAGCGCAGCGGATCGCTCGGGTGCTGCATGGCAATGCGATCGGGAAACGCATAGGCCAACAACGCGCCTAATTCGTGTGCGGCAGCGGCTTTGGGTGCCTCGGTTTTTAGCTGCAGGCGCCGGCGCCACTGTGCAGCGCTCTGGTCGATTTGGCGCAGGCTACTGACATGCGCATCTCGAACGGATTTACCTTCTCGAAACTGAGCCAGGGCCGACCAACGCACGTAGAAATTGTCGTTGCGCTCGCGCAGCGGATCACGTGCTTCCAGCAGGGCCAGCACATCGCAGGCTAAGGCACGCTGCGCATCACGTTCAGGGCCGAGCAGCATCGCAGCAAAACGTGGATGAGTGCCGAGTCGCAATATCTGATTGCCGCGCTCGGTGATTCTTCCATCCGCTGCCAGCGCCTGAATGCGTTGCAGTAAGTCTTGCGCCGCAGCCAACGCGCCACGCGGCGGCGCGCTGAAGAACTCAAGATCGTTACTACCCCAAGCCGCCAGCTCCAATAACAGGCCGGCCAAATCGGTTTGATTTATTTCGGCACCGCGCGCCGGTTCGAGTCGCAGCGACTCGGGCCAAAGCCGATAACAGGTTCCCGCAGCGACACGTCCTGCACGGCCCGCGCGTTGATCAGCGGAGGCTTGTGAAATGCGCACGGTTTCCAATCGGGAAAATCCGGAGTTCGGATCAAGCCGGGGTTCTCGCGCAAAGCCCGCATCAATCACCACACGAACACCGGGCAAAGTCACACTGGACTCAGCGACGTTGGTCGCCAGAACGATGCGTCGTTTGTGCTCCACCGACGGATTGAGCACGGCTGATTGTCTTTCTACCGGCAGCTCGCCGTGCAGGGCAAGCACTTCGAACTGCGCGCTATCGAGTCGCCCGGAAAGCGTCTCGTGTAATTGCGAAATTTCTCGAATGCCGGGCAGGAACACCAGCACATCACCGTCATTACTTACGCAGGCATGCTCAATGGCTCGACGCGTTTGCGCGGTGATGCGCTCATCACGGATCGACGCAAAATGCTCGATGGCTACCGGATAACTCCTGCCGGCACTGGAGATTCGCGGGCAGTTCAAAAACTTTGCCAGTGCCTCACCATCCAGGGTCGCCGACATCACTAACAGGCGCAGATCGTCGCGCAACTGATTTTGCACATCCAAACTTAAGGCAAGCGCGAGATCAGCCTGCAAATGGCGTTCATGAAATTCGTCAAACACGATCGCCGCGACCCCGTCCATCGACGGATCGTCCTGCAGCATCCGGGTGAGAATGCCCTCGGTAATGACTTCAATGCGGGTTGCCGGGCTGACCCGGCTTTCAAAACGTATCCGATAGCCTACGGTTTGCCCGGGCTGCTCACCGAGCTGTTTGGCCATAAACGTTGCTGCAGCACGTGCAGCAACCCGACGTGGCTCAAGCAGTAAGATTTTTTTCCCCGCGCACCAATCTTCATTAAGTAAAGCTAAGGGCACCTGGGTGGTCTTACCGGCACCGGGAGGTGCTTCCAGAACCAATCGACGATGCTGCTGCAGCTGCTGTAGCACCTGCGGCATAACTTCGTGAATCGGCATGGCTGTGGTTGAATGCATGGAGTGCAAGCAATTTGTTTTAATGTTGTTGGATTCTAACGGTTCGGGAGTGTCTCTATGAGCACTGAGTACAAAGGGCGTTGTCTGTGCGGCTATGTAGAACTGATTACGGCATCGGCTGATCCGCATCTGGGCGCCTGCCATTGCACCATGTGCCGGCGCTGGGGTGGTGGCCCGTTGCTGGCGGTCGATTGTGGTACTCAAGTGCGCTTCGAGGGGCGCGATGGGATTAGTGTGTTTAATTCATCGCAGTGGGCAGAGCGCGGTTTTTGTCGGCACTGCGGCACCCATTTGTTCTATCGACTCAAACAAAGCGGCAAGGTGTTTGCGCCGGCCGGACTATTCGACAAGTCAGTGCCGCTAAGCTTGGACCATGAGATCTTTATCGAGGATCAGCCTGCGTATTACCAATTTGCCAACAAGACCAAGCGCATGACCGGCGAAGAAGTGTTTGCCGCGTTTGCGGCGAAACCGGAGTAAAGCCCTGCGCTAAAGTGAATGTGTATGCCCGTACTTGTTGCGATGATCCCCGTATAATCGCGCCATGCAATTAATCGATATTGGCGCCAATTTAACCCACGAAAGTTTCGCCCGCGACCTCGACGCCGTGCTCGATCGGGCGCGTGCCGCGCACGTGTCACAGCTCGTGATTACCGGCGCGTCAAGGCAGGGCTCACAAGACGCCCTGCATTTAAGCCAACGGCACCCGGGCTTCATGGTGGCGACCGCCGGAGTGCATCCGCACCATGCGCTGGAAGTAACTGCGGAGGGACTGGCCGAGCTTCGCGCTTTGCACCAGTTGCCTGAGGTGGTCGCGGTTGGCGAGTGCGGATTGGATTACTTTCGCGATTTTTCGCCGCGCCCGGCACAACGCAAAGCGTTCGAGGCGCAGCTGCAACTGGCGGTCGATTGTGGCAAGCCGTTGTTTTTGCACCAGCGTGATGCGCATGACGATTTCGTCGCGATGATGAAGAATTTCGAAGGTCGACTGCCACGCGCGGTAGTGCATTGCTTTACCGGCACCAGGCAAGAACTCTTTGATTGCCTTGATCATGATTGGTATATCGGCATAACCGGTTGGCTATGCGATGAGCGGCGCGGCCAACACTTACGCGACATTGTGAAAAACATTCCGGCTAACCGCCTGATGATTGAAACCGACTCGCCGTATTTATTACCGCGCAATTTATCACCGATGCCTAAAGACCGGCGCAACGAGCCGATGTATCTGAAACATATTGTCGAAGAGTTAGCACGCGATCGCGGCGAGTCCGTCGAACACACGGCGGCGGCGACCACCGCCACCGCCCGTGAATTTTTTGGACTGAGGGACAAATCAAACTAGCTGCGCAGGCCGACGCCTTTTTTCAGCAGGTATAAACCCAGGGCGGTCAGGCCGAATACGAAGCCGAGCATCACCGCATAGGCGGTCCATATCGGCACATCGCTGACGCCGAGCAGACCGTAACGGAAGGCATTGACCATATAGAAGATCGGATTGGCCAAAGTTGCCTTTTCAGCCCAGGCCGGCAATAGGGTAACCGAATAGAACACACCGCCCAGGTAGGTAAGCGGCGTGAGGATGAAGGTCGGCACGATGGCGATGTCGTCAAACTTTTTCGCGTATACCGCATTCACAAAACCGGCCAGAGAAAAAATAACCGCGCCTAAAAAGACCGTGCTCAGCGTGATCAGTGGATGCGGGATGCGCACATCGGTGAAACACATCGCCACCAAAAACACGATGGCACCCACCAGCAGACCGCGCGCTACTGCGCCAGAAACATAGCCACCCAGAATGACCCAGTTGGGCAACGGGGATACCAACAGCTCTTCAACGTGGCGACCGAATTTAGCGCCGAAGAAACTGGAGGAAATATTGCCGTAGGCATTTTGGATAATCGACATCATGACCAATCCGGGCACGATGAAGTCCATATAGGTGAAACCACCCATGTCGCCGATCCGGCTGCCGATGAGCTTACCGAAGATCAAGAAATACAAGGTCATCGTAATCGCCGGCGGCACCAGGGTCTGGCCCCAAATCCGCAGAATGCGCATGATCTCGCGACGCACGATGGTTTTGAACGCAATCAGATTCGGGCTCATGCCGCTTGCTCCTTGTTGCCGGTCAAGCGCACAAATAGTTCTTCCAATCGGTTAACTTGATTGCGCATCGACAAGACGCGAATGCGTTTTTGTTCAAAGGCCGCAAAGATCCGGTTTAAGTCCATACCGCGTGGCATTTCGACTTCAATGCGGTGGTCGTTCGGGCTGGAAATGACCACGCCGTCAATTTGCGGAAGCTGATCAGGATTAAACGGGTCGACATCGAACACAAAGCCCTCCACATCGAGCATCGCTAATAATTCTTTCATCGGGCCCGACTGCACGATCACGCCTTTATCGATGATCGCTAAATTTCGACACAGATTCTCAGCCTCTTCTAAGTAATGCGTAGTCAAAATAATTGTGGTGCCGGAGCGATTGATCTCGCGCAGCAGTTTCCACATGCCACGACGGATTTCGATGTCCACACCCGCGGTTGGCTCGTCGAGAATCAGCAAACGCGGACGGGTCATCATGGCCCGGGCAATCATCAAGCGGCGCTTCATACCGCCCGACAAGGTCCGGCTCATTAAATGCGCCTTATCCCAAAGCTGGGCTTTTTTGAGTTCTTCCTCAGCGCGTTTGAGTGCCTCGGCACGCGGAACTCCGTAGAAACCCGCGTAATTAACCAATATATCGATCGGCTTTTCGAACATATTGAAGTTAATTTCCTGCGGCACCAGACCAATCTGACGCATCGCCAGTTCACGATCAGTCTTTATATCGATACCGAACACGCTGACTTCACCGCTGCTGGCGTTTACTAAGGAACTAACGACACCGATCAAGGTTGATTTACCGGCGCCGTTGGGGCCGAGCAAGGCGAAGAAGTCGCCGGGCTGAACGCTCAGGGACACGCCCTTAAGTGCTTCCACACGGTTGTCGTAAATTTTCTTCAGCGCATCAATTTTTAGCGCTGCGGTGATTTCGCTCATAAGATCTCCGGGCAGCATTTGTGCCGCAAGGGCGTTAGTATATCCGCCGATGCCCCGCGGCTGTGCTCCGGGGCTTTGTAATCAATTTAAGGACATGATTTTGCCTGAACATTTTCCCATGAAGCTGGTGGGTCGCCGCATGATTGCACCGACCGTGGCGCATTTGAGCTTTGTCCGTAACGACATGAAGGCTCTGGACTTTATTCCCGGGCAGTTTATTCAGGTGCACTTTAGCTACGAAGACGGCACGCCGACCAAGCGCAGCTATTCGCTGGCGACCATTCATGACCACACCATCGGCCCGGGTGAGGCCGTCGATATAGCCGTCAGCTATGTACCTGGCGGGGCTGCGACAGCACTATTTGAAGAGCTGGCGATTGGTGCCGAAATCGAGGCTAGCGGCCCGTTCGGGCGCTTTTGCCTGATCCCTAAAGACGAAAACAAACGCTATGTGTTGATCGGCACCGGTACCGGGGTCACTCCTTATCGGTCCATGTTGCCGCTATTGGCCGAGCAAATCCGCGATCGCGGCATCGAAGTGGTGCTGTTGTTCGGTGCGAGATCGCCCGAAGAGCTGCTCTATGGCGACGAATTCCGGGCCTTTGCCGATGCCCATCCGGCGTTTCGCTGTATTCCGTGTTTTTCTCGCGAGCTGCCGACCACAGCACATTCCGATACACGCAAAGGCTCTGTTACTGAGCATTTGGCCGAATTTGCGCCGAATGCTGATACCGATATTGCGTACTTGTGCGGCAATCCCAATATGGTCGATCAGGCCTTTGAGGCGCTGAAAGAAGCCGGTTTGCCCATTGGGCATATCCGCCGGGAAAAATATATCAGCAGTCGCTAGGGTCTTTTGTCACATTTCTCCACGTTGAACGTCTGGCATAGTGTTCAACTTAGTTTAGGGGAGATTTTTGATGAAAAGACTTGTTTGGATGCTGGCGATACTCGCCGGTGTCGGTGCAAATGCTCAGGCACGAAGCCTGGGCTCATTGCAATTTGAGGCGTGCACGCTGGGCACTAAGTCGGCTCGACCGGTAGAGGCCTGGTGCACTAATTTGGAAGTTCCCGAGAATCGGGCAGAGCCCGGGGGCCGCACAATCTCTTTAGCGCTGGCCTGGATTCCGGCACGCAATGAAGCCGAGCCGGACCCTGTTCTGATGCTGGCCGGTGGCCCGGGCCAATCAGCCCGCGACTCCTACCCGCAGGTCGCGGATGCTTTTTCCGATGTAAATCGCAGTCGCCACATCTTATTGCTCGATCAACGCGGCACTGGCGGGAGCAATCCGCTGATCTGTCGCGATGAGGATGGCGAACCGTCGATTACCAGCGCTACCGATGAAAGTCCTCAAGCCGCTGCGCAATTCGCCAAACAATGCGCCGAAGAGCTAGGTAAAACTGCCGACCTTCGCTTCTATACGACTACCGATGCGATTCAGGACTTGGATCATTTGCGCCAAGCCGTAGGTGCCGCACAAATTAACTTGGTGGGTATCTCTTACGGAACCCGCGTTGCCCAACAATACGCGCGCACCTATCCGGAACAGACCCGGTCGGTTGTTCTGGACAGCGTCGCTCCAAACTCGTTGGTGCTGGGTCAGGAACATGCACGCAACCTGGAAAACATTATCGATACGCACATCGCACGTTGCGCCGCCGATACTGCATGCAAAGCAAAGATGGGTGATGTGCGCGCACAACTCAACGCGTCCCTTGCACGCTTGAAAAGCGGTGAACTCAAGCCCGTGCGTTACCGCGATTCGCGAACGGGTGAATGGTTGGAAGCTACGCCGAGTGCGGCAGAGCTGAGTGTGGTACTGCGCTTTTATATGTACTCGCCTAACGCCGCCGCTTTGCTCCCGCTGTTGGTCAAGCAGGTAGCCGACGGTGACTACACCGTGATGTTGGCGCAGTCCAATGCTTTGATGAATTCGCTGAGCGGTGAAATTAATCACGGCATGCAATTGTCGGTGATGTGCACCGAGGACGCTGATGAAATGCGCGTCGATCCCGAAGATGCCGACACCTTGATGGGTGGCGAGTTCGTCGAATTTATCAAAGCCCAATGTGACGTTTGGCCAAGTGGCGAGCGTAGCGCGCGGTTCCGCGAACCTCTGAAAGGCGCGACCCCGGTGTTAGCAATTTCCGGTGAGCTCGACCCGGTGACACCTCCGCGCTATGGCGATCAGGCAATCGCTGAACTTACTAACGCGCGGCATCTGGTCCTCAAAGGACAGGGCCATAGCGTGCTGGGTGTGGGTTGCATGCCCAAGCTTTTCGCCCAGTTTGTTGAAAACACTGACGCCAAGGCACTCGATAGCACGTGCCTGGATCGGCTCCGGCCCCACCCACCGTTTACTGGCCTGTATGGCTGGGAACCGTGAGCTAAGACAAAGGAATGAATCATGATTGAAGTACATAACTTACAAAAAACCTTCAAAGCCAAAACCGGGTTGGTCAAAGCGGTTGATGGCGTGAGCTTTGAGGCGCACGACGGCCAGATAACCGGCTTGCTTGGTCCCAACGGTGCGGGCAAAACCACTACCTTGCGTATGCTCTACACCCTGATGAATCCGGAAAATGGCTACGCCAAAGTCGACGGCATCGATATTGCGAAAGACCCCAATGCCGTGAGGCGACGTCTGGGTGTACTGCCTGATGCGCGCGGCGTGTACAAACGCCTGACGGCACGCGAGAACATTCAATACTTCGCCGAGCTGCACGGGATGAGCGAATCTCAGATCAAAGAAAACACCGATCGCTTAATTAAGGCCTTGGGTATGGAAGACTTTATCGACCGGCGAACCGAAGGTTTCTCGCAAGGTCAGCGCACCAAAACGGCGATTGCGCGTGCTCTGGTTCACGACCCGCGAAATGTCATCCTCGATGAGCCGACCAATGGTCTGGACGTCATGACCACTCGCGGTCTGCGTGAGTTTTTATTAGAGCTTAAGGCCGAGGGTCGCTGCGTTATTTTTTCCAGTCACATCATGCAAGAAGTCGCCGCCTTGTGCGATCGGATCGTCGTGATTTCGAAGGGCAAAGTTGTCGCTCACGGTAGTGCCGATGAATTGCGCGCGCAAACCGGCGAACAGAATTTAGAAGATGCCTTTGTGAAGGCGATTGGCTCTGAGGAGGGTCTGCAAGCATGAGTATCGTTTTAACCGTCATGCGCAAAGAGCTGTTGGATTTTTTCCGCGATCGCCGTACCGTTGCGATTGGCTTGCTGATGGCACCGCTATTGTTCCCCGCTTTAATTTTAGGCATGGGGTCGTTGGCAGAAAGTCGGCAGAAGACCCAACTTGAATCAACCTTGGACCTGCCGGTCATCGGTGCGGATCAAGCGCCTAATCTGGTCGCGTTTTTAGAATCACAAAATATTGTCATCATTGAGGCGCCAGCGGACCCTGAGGCCGCGGTGCTGAATCAAGATTACGAAGTTATTTTGAAAATCGACGAATCGTTTGCCGAAGACTGGCGCGCCAGTCGCGCCGCGACCGTGGAGTTGATGCACGACAGTTCACGGCAGGACTCGCGCATTCCGGTGGCCCGCGTCGAACGTGCCATTAATGGTTACGGTAGGCAGATGGGAGCACTGCGTTTGTTAGTCCGCGGTGTCGATCCATCATTGAATCAGGCCATGCAAATTGCCTATCGCGATGTCGCCACACCGGAGGCAAAAAAAGGCATGGTTCTGGCCTTTTTACCCTACCTGCTGATTCTTAGCTCGTTTCTGGGCGGTGCGTATCTGGTCATCGATGTCACTGCCGGTGAGCGTGAGCGCAGTTCATTAGAGCCACTACTGGCCACGCCGGCGTCACGCAGCGCAATCATGAGCGGCAAGATAGCCGCGGCCTGTGCCTTCGGCATGATTTCATTGGTGTTGATTCTCATGAGCTTTAAGTTGAGCTTTATGTTGGCCGGTTCCGGTGTGTTCGCCGGTGTGGACGTGTCGATGCTGTCGGTAATGAGGTTGCTGCTGATCTTGTTACCGATGGTCTTGCTGGGCAACACGCTGCTTACGCTCATCGCTGCCAGCGTTAAGTCGGTTAAAGAAGCACAAAGTTACATGGGTATCTTGATGCTGCTGCCGATTATTCCCACCATTATTTTGCTGGTTAGTCCTGTGAAAAATCAGATGTGGATGTTTACCGTGCCGTTTCTGGCGCAGAACCAACTCATCCTTAAGGTGCTCCGCAGTGAAGTGATTGATTGGGCGCAGTGGGGCGCTTATCTGGGTGCGGGCTTCTCCTTGGGATTAGTGCTGTGGCTCATTGCCTCGCGCTTATACCATCAAGAAAAGCTGGCAATTTCAGCCTAGAGACAGTTGAACCGCTTCCGATTAATTATTGCTCGGTTGCGGTTCAATCCGTTTTTCGCCGTGAGCGATTAAATACAAATTGCGTAAGTAAATAAGCAAGCCTGCAGCCTGGCCGGTGATAAACACCGGATCTGCGCGATGGATAGCGTAGGCTAATAGCACCGCTCCGCCGCCCAGACTGAAGTACCAAAAAGCCTTAGGCACAATGCTTTTACGCGCCCGTTCAGAGGCCAACCACTGAACGATAAATCGCGCTGAAAATAGCGCCTGACCTAAAAACCCGATCACTATCCAGAGCCATGCTTCACTCATAACTCGCGCCCCTGGTGATTGCTGGTTCGGAATACATAGTGACCCGACTTCTTCTAATTAACCAAGCGACACCGAGCAGGTCACTGATGCCGACGACTGCGCGTCCGAGATTTGTGTAATTGGAAACACCGGCTGATCTTGCGCGATGTCCCACGGGCTCACTTACCGTCTTCCAACCATCGCGCTGCATTAACGCTGGAAGGTAACGATGCATATGGTCAAAGTAAGGCAAATTTAAAAAGGCGGACCGCTCAAATAACTTTATTCCGCATCCCGAATCGGGTGTCGCATCGTTTAAAATTCGAGCACGGAGTCCATTGGCGAAACGCGACGCTAAACGTTTACTCATCGTGTCTTGTCGATAGGTTCGCCACCCAGCAACTAATTTCACATCACCGTCAGAAGAATCTCTACGTGCTAGTAGCGCTGGTATGTCTGCCGGATCATTCTGCCCGTCCCCATCCAATGTGACTACCCAGTCACTCTTTGCGTTTAAAACGCCGTTTCTGACCGCGGTGCTTTGCCCGCTTTGCCGACTATGCGTGATTACCCGTAGGCACGAATAGATTCTCATCAAGCCGCACAGAACGAACGCTGTCTCGTCGTCACTAGCATCATCAACACAAATGATTTCATAACTATGCGTTAGTCCGATAACTTGGTCGATTTCACGCACAAGATTGGAAATGTTTTTTTCTTCATTAAAAATTGGAATAACTATCGAAATCATTTTTTAGCTCCTAATCACGATGCGCAGAGGTCGTTTCGCTTAATCGACTAAAGCGGACTGTGTGTTCAGAGGGTTCTCCATCAAGCACAGTTGTATTAAATTGCCACCCGAGGTGTTCGCAAAGACGCTTTATGAGATTTGGCTCTAGCGCGGTCGTGTTAGCACCCCGCCTCCTTGCACGCTCAGCGAATCGGGAACTAATTTCTTTTGGACTCAATGTAGCGGTAGGCTCCAAAATGCTTAAACTACCGGACTCATTTAGTCGGACCAGTATTTCACCACCGCTGCTGTTATCAATCGCCTGTCTAAGTAGATGCCCGATGATTGCCTCAACTGCTATTTGCGGTGCTTTTACCTTTAGTGCAACGTCATGAATAAGGCGCAGCGTCAATCCTTTTCCCTGAGCAAACTCCATCTGTGCGGCAATTTGATCCGCGAGCACCTGGGTAACCTCTACCGATTCTGATTGCTCAATTACGCTCTGCGGTTCTCTAGCTAATATCATCAAAAGCGCGATCAGGTGCTCGAGCCGTTCGATCATATGCAACACTCGGGATAGTGATTCAGAAACATCTGGAATTTCTCGATGTTTCTCGAGATAAATCTCGGTTGTGCTGCGAAGAACAGCGATCGTAGTGCGTAGCTGGTGGTTTGTGCTAACAACAAAGTCTCGCTCGCGTTGGGTCAGCTCCTGCGTGCGGTTAGCGTAGCTGGTCAAAGCTTGAGCGATATCACATAACTCTAGGCTCACGGGCTTGGTTAAAGACAAGGGAGAGATGCTTTCGCGTGGGTCCATCGCTCTAACTTGTCTGGCCAAATTGGAAAATGGCTTAAACATCCGATGCGTACCGTATATCAATAACCCCAGCGCCAATAACAATAAGCCGGTTGTAATGACGATGGCACTAATCGAAGCCATTTCTTCTTGCCGCTCGAATTCCGTGATATCTATGGCGAAGGCAAGCCGCTTCGGTCCCACTTGACGAATCATTACGGCAAATTCTTGATCACCTGCAACAATGTCATCATAGAATCCCAGTTCAAATCCAACTAACTGAGAAAAATCACTTGGCGGCTGCCCCAAGTCGATGAGCTTGATCGCTCGAGTAGACTGAATTTGATAGCTTGGTTCCCTCTGAATCCTTTGTTCAAAGAGATCAAAATGTGATCCCAATAGGGTTTTGAGTGTGGTTTGCTCGACCGTTTCGCTCAGAATCGACGACAGAGTCAAGCCAATTATCGTTACGAGAATCAGAAAGCTCGCAGAGAACAGAGCGATCATTTTTGCGAGAGAAGGATGTTTCTTAATTTTCATCATCTTGTGATTTTCGAGAAAGCACGTAACCCACGCGCGGAATCGTATGTATTAGTTTTTCTTTGAATCCGCCATCGATCGCTTGGCGTAGTTCATAGATATGCGAGCGAAGCATATCGCCGTCCGGTGGTTCGTCTCCCCAGAGCGCTCGCTCTAGTTTGCTTCGGGGAACAACATCTGGGCTGGTCAACAACAGCAATTCCAGAATCTTGCGACTGGCCGGGTAGAGGCGAATCTGCTTACCCTCACGTGTCGCGTCCAAAGTCCCCAGGTCCAGTGACACGCCGCATGCTTCAATGGTGCGCTTGTGAGCACGCCCCGTAGCTCTGCCCACCAGGGCCTTTATCCGCAACTCGAGTTCGATTAAAGAGAACGGTTTGGTGAGGTAGTCATCAGCACCACTTCGAAATCCAATAATCTTGTCGGGAAGGCTATCCCGAGCAGTCAGCATAATCACAGGTGTCGTCTTGGCGTACTCATTACGCAGATTTTCAAGCAGCGCCTGGCCATTCATGCGCGGCAACATCCAATCGAGAATGATCGCGTCATAGTCCTGAGAGCCGGCCAAATATAGGCCGGTGACCCCATCGGGGGCAGCATCCAATGTGTAGCCCCTTGGCTCGAGAAACTCGAATAAATTGGCAACGAGTTCGGGGTTGTCTTCAACAATTAACAAACGCATAGAGAGGCTGGCCATCATCGGGGTTGGTGAATCGCTAGATTGCAGGTCTGCTCGTCGGAGGAACGTCGGAACCGACATGTTTCCGACACGTCGCCGACTAGTGTACCGCCTCTAGATCAACTCAGAGAGACAATCGCGGTGAGTGGGCTTTACGCAAAAATCGGCGATCGAAATTGGCTGTGGACGGCCCTGGTGTTATGTGCACTCGTTCTTGCGGCTGGTATTGGCCAACGTGGCCCATCGCCGCCGGATGAGCCGCGATTTTTACTGGCCGCACAACAGATGGTCGCCTCAGGCGAATGGTTGATTCCTAGCCGCGGCTCCGAGGTGTACGCGCACAAACCTCCGGTTTTCATGTGGGTGCAGGCGATCGCATTTTCTCTGGTTAGAAATTGGGAAATCGCTTTTATGCTGCCTTCATTGGTCGCGGCGTTGGCCACGCTTTGGCTCACATATGACTGCGCCCGATTTCTTTGGGGTCGGCAGGTCGGGATGTTTGCACTATGCGCATTGGTATTGACTATTCAATTTTGCCTACAGGCGAAGCGGGCGCAAATCGACATGCTTTTAGTGGCGATGACGACGACCTCGATGTGGGCCATTTTGCGCTACTGGTTCGATCGAGGCGACGGTTGGCTTTTGCTGATTGCCGGCGGTGCCGCCGGCTTAGGAACGGTAACAAAAGGTGTTGGGTTTTTGCCGTTGCTAATCTTTTTACCGTATGCGTTGTCTGGAAGGATCATCGGCAACGTTGCAACTGTGAATCCCATTGGCAAGAAAGGTTGGGGCCTTTTAGGTGCTGGATTTGTGTTGGGCGCTAGCGTTTGGCTCTTGCCTTTGGCGCTTCGTTGGCTTAACTCCGATGATCAAGCGCTCAACGCCTATGTCCAAGAGATTTTGCTTCGCCAGACTGCGAGCCGGTATACCCAGCCCTGGCACCACATTAAGCCGTATTGGTACTACATCGAAGTGATCTTCACACTGTGGCTGCCCGGCGCATTGTTGCTGCCTTGGCTTGTACCAATCTGGTGGAGAAAGCTGCGCGCCTCCGACCTCCGTTACGTCCTGCTGCTGGGCTGGGTCGTCCTAGTGCTGGCATTTTTTAGCATCAGCCCGGGCAAACGTGAAGTCTACATATTTCCTGCGCTACCGGTTATTTGCTTGGCGGCAGCGCCGTTGCTCCCGGTCGTACTACGCATCAGCTGGGCGCGGTGGGTCTTGTTGTTCTACGTGCTGACGTTTTCAATTGTGCTTGTAGCAATCTCGATTCTTGGACTCTGGGGGTCGAGCGAGCAACTGACACAACTGCAGACCGATCGCGGAATTAATGATGAGGATCTATTTAAGCTCCTGGTTGGTTGTTTGTTGATCGGTATTCCAGGCCTGCTCTCAATTCTAATTCTTCGCGTTAGGCGAGTGGTTTTTGCCCTCTGTATTTTTACCGGTTTGCTTTGGCTCAACTATGGCTTATTGATTGCGCCCTCTCTAGATCAGAGCAGCTCGGCCAAGCAATTAATGGCTGACGTGGAGGCGCACTTAAAGACTGATGATCGCCTCGCCATGCTGGGTTGGCGCGAGCAGCACCTGCTACAGGCGAAACGCTCGGTCACAGAGTTTGGCTTTGAACGAACTTGGGCAAATCAATGGCCACCGGCCCAAGCTTGGCTACTGGAAGACACAACCGCTCATTGGCTTTTTGTCGTAGAAGACGCCACCAAAGGCTGTGTCGATCCCCTTCGCACGGTGTTCGTCGGTCGCTCGAATCGTCGAAATTGGCTCCTACTGCGTGCCGATGCACTGATTGCAGACTGCAGCCAGAAGGACTTTTCGCTCAGCGATCAGGATGCCCAATAAATTAATTCCGTTTCATTTTTCGGTAACCGCCATGATTATTTCTAACTCACTCAATCCGCTTAAGATTTCAGTTTTTGGTGCTGGCTATGTCGGCCTCGTCACTGGCGCGTGTCTGGCCGATCTCGGGCATTTTGTGTGCTGCATCGATTCTGATGCAAACAAAATTTCGGGCCTGCAGCGCGGCGAGATTCCGATTTACGAAAGGGGCTTGGAAGACTTGGTTCAGAAAAACTCTCACGCAATGCGCTTGCGATTCAGTCAATTCTACTCAGATTCCTCAGAGCACGCGGATTTAATATTTGTTGCCGTTGGTACGCCTAAGTCGGCCGATGGTAGCGCTGACTTAAGCGCTGTAAATGCTGTGGCGGCGCTGCTGGGTCGCACATTAACGCGATCAGCAATCGTCGTCATTAAGTCGACTGTGCCGGTTGGCACTGCGGACGAAGTGAAGCAGATAATCCGTTCCGGTCTGAGTGAGCGCGGCTTAATGTTCGAGCCCCCAGTGGTATCCAACCCGGAATTTTTACAGATGGGTGATGCGGTGAAAAACTGCCAGTCGCCCGACCGGATCATTTTGGGCTCAGACAGTCAGAGCGCGCTGATGTTAATGAAGGCGCTATACGCACCTCAGGTCCGCAGCGATCGACAGTTCCTGCTGATGGACTCACGCTCGGCCGAACTCACGAAATACACGGCTAACGCGATGCTTGCTACTCGAATTAGCTTTATGAACGAGATTGCCAATATCGCCGAGCGGGTTGGAGCGAATATTGAAGCGGTTAAACGCGGCATCGGTTCGGACCCACGAATCGGCTTTCATTTCATAAATCCAGGGGCAGGATACGGCGGATCGTGTTTCCCTAAAGACGTTCAGGCGTTGGCACATATTGGCAACTGTGTGGGTTACCCGACGAAATTACTTGACGCAGTCCACGCTGTGAATGAGGCACAGACTCATCGTTTGGCGCAAATTGCCAAACACCACTTCAATTCAAACCTGAGAGGAAAAGTCTTTGCTGTGTGGGGACTGGCCTTTAAGCCAAATACGGACGATATGCGAGACGCGCCTAGTCGCGTGTTGATCACGGATTTATTGGCGATGCAGGCAACGGTTAAAGTTTACGATCCGGTCGCAATGGAAGACGCGAAGAGGTTATTTGAAGGCTACGTTGGAATAGAATTCTGCCGTAGCAAGGAGGAGGCGCTGATCGGTAGTTCGGCTCTATTTGTTGTTACTGAATGGGAAGAATTCAAGGCCCTCGATTTTGATCTGCTTAGGGTGCACTTAGGGAATCGCGTTGTTTTTGATGGTAGAAATATCTACCAACCACAGCAATGTGAAGCCAATGGCATCGCATATTACGGCATTGGCTACGGGCGATCGTCGCGCGCACCTGGAGTGAGCGAGGAGGTCTTTTCCGTTCGCTTAGAGAAAACAGCGGTGTTGAGGGCCTTATGAACAAGGTAATTGTCACTGGCGCTGCGGGCTTTATCGGAGCCCATCTTTGTCGACGACTCCTCCGCGAAGGTTATCGCGTCGTCGGATACGACAGTGTGAACGATTACTACGATCCACAGCTTAAGCGAGACCGATTGCGATGGTGCGCTAGCGCACCGAAGTTCAGATTCGTTGAAGCAAAGTTGGAAGACGCCCAGACATTGGACCAGATCTTCGCTTCGTTTAAACCATCGATCGTGTTTAATTTGGCTGCTCAAGCGGGGGTCCGGTTCGCCGCAAAGGAGCCGCATACCTATGTCCAAAGCAACGTTGTTGGTTTCTTAAATGTGCTTGAGGCTTGCAGGCACCATGGCGTTGGGCATTTACTATTTGCCTCAACCAGCTCTGTTTATGGAGCGAATCAGGCCTTGCCTTTGCACGAATCTCAAGCTACTGAGCATCCTCTAACGCTTTACGCGGCAACCAAAAAAGCGAATGAAATGATGGCGCATAGTTATGCCCATCTATTCCGAATACCGTCAACTGCACTGCGCTTTTTCACAGTATATGGACCTTGGGGTCGGCCGGACATGTCGCCGATGCTTTTTGCCAACGCGATACTCAGCGGAAAACCCATCCGTCTTTTCAATCAAGGCTTTCATTCTCGAAGCTTCACACACGTAGATGATATCTGTGAGAGTCTAATTCGACTAATCGACAAAGCGCCGTCACCTGATGCGGCGTGGCGCGCCGAAATGCCCGACCCGGGAAGTAGTTTTGCGCCCTATCGCACGCTTAATATAGGAGGCAAACAACAGACGCAGATGCTGGATTTTGTACGCCATCTGGAAGTGAATCTAGAACGTAAGGCCGTTTTGGAGTACCTGCCAAAGCAACCGGAAGACATGAGCGACACGCAGGCCGATTGCTCAAAACTCTATCGGCTAACTGACTATCAACCAGACACGCAATTTGCTGATGGAATACGAGATTTTTGTCACTGGTACAAATCGTGGTGGAAAAATAAGCCCGCGTGAGCGGGCTTTTTTACATTGGGAAAAAGCAATGCTTAATCGATTACATCTTAAAGTCGATGGTCCGACGCAGTACTTGTTCTTGTCCCGGTGCTTCATAACGCCACTCGCGAACCGTATTGATAACGGTGCGATCAAATACGCCGCGAGGGCTGGAGCGTAAAACCGTTACGTTAGTTACCCGACCATCTGCGCCGACGGTATATTCAATTTCAACTTGACCTTCTACCCGGCTGCGCAATGCATCGCGCGGATAGGGCGGTTGCGGACGACTGATCGGTACCGGTGGACCGCTGCGAACAACGGGGGTTGCAGCCGCTTGAGTTGCCGCAGCCGCTGCCGGATCAGGTGTCGCCGTTTGCGCTTGTTGTTGACGCGCGGCGGCGGCCTGTGCAGCCACACGTTGACGCGCTTCTTCTTCAGCACGCAATCGAGCTTGCTCAGCTTCACGTTCTGCCGAAGCAACCTGATCACGCGCTCTTTGTTCAGCTGCCAGACGCTCGCGTTCCGCCCGATCTGCTTCTTGTTGAGCACGGTTGGAGGCTGCTTCTTTGCCCTGGCTAATTTCCTGAGCGATGCGCTCCAGTCCCGGAGCTTGCGGGTCAGCGCGCGACAGCAGGCCCATGAGGCGCTCCGCTTCCGCGAAGTCTTCGCGGTTGGTTGCCTGCTCGGCAGCAATTAAGGTGTAGGGCATCAGGTCGATCAAGGCACTTTCAGCGATCGCGTCCGGAGCCTGCAATTTCTCGCGCAGGGCCAGGTAGTATTCAAAGGCATTGTCACCGGCGGGGGCATAGAGCTGCTGTTGGTCCCAGGCTTGCGCTGCTTTGTCTTTTAACTCGGCCGGCGTGAGCGCGGCCAATGCCGCTGCAGTTGCCTGGGCAGCTTGTTCAGCTTTCTCATCAACCGGTTCGGCTGCCGGTGCTTCTGGTTCACTCACGGCGGCACTTTCGGTGGCGACATCGGTGCTTTCTTCACCACCGAATAAACCGCAACTGCTCAAAGCGACGCTTATCGCGACCATCAAAAGCCACTCTTTGATGGATAAATGGGCGTTAGGCGTATCGTTTTTTTGCTTAATCATAGTATTCCCCTGTATTGCATTCACTAGGCTGATTCTAACCCGACCTTGCTGTCAAGAGTTGAGTCGCCGGTTTCCAAAGATTTATCGGGTCTGGTGCGCGAATTCACCAAATTTAATAGTTCATTGGCCAAAACCCGCCGTCCTGGCTCTATTTACCGACGCAAAAGCTTCCGAAAATTCGGCCCAATAATTGATCCGAGCTCATCGTTCCGGTGATTGCAGCCAGTTCTTCTTGCGCCAGGCGGAGCTCTTCGGCGGCCAGTTCGCCCTGTCGGGCTGCAAGCTGATCTGCTGCGGCGCTCAGGCAGACTTCGACTTGCTGCAGCGCGAGTACGTGGCGTTGGCGCGCGCTGAATGCACCTTCGCTTTGCTCTTGCGGAGTCGCGATCAGGCTCAATTGCTGGCGCAGTAAATCCACGCCGAGCCCGGTCTTGGCTGATAGCCAGATGTGTACGCCATCTGCGCGCACATCGATTCGGGCCGCGCCGGCGGTCAGGTCAACTTTATTGTGAACCCAGATGTGCTTGGCATCGTTGCCCTCAAGCTGCGCGAATGCGTTTTGCGGGTCGTTCTCATCGGCAACCAGGATGAGTACGTCGGCTTTGGCAATTTCATCGCGCGCGCGGCGAATGCCCTCTTGCTCAACCGGGTTGTCAGTAACGCGCAATCCGGCGGTGTCGACCAGCAACAACTCCAAGCCTTCGATGCGAATGACTTCGCGAAGCAGGTCGCGGGTTGTTCCGGCTTCTTCAGTGACAATCGCCCGGTCTTCGCCGGACAGCGCATTGAGCAGGGACGACTTGCCCGCATTGGGCGCACCCAGAATAACCGCGTGCAAGCCATCCATGAGGCGAACGCCAAAGTTGGCGTCGCGGCGTAAGTCGATCAATTCCTGTTGCGTGTTGTGCATCAATTGAGACAACTGCGCGTCTTTCAGAAAATCGATTTCCTCTTCCGGAAAATCAATTGCCGCTTCGACCCAAACGCGCAAGCGCGTCAGCGTTTCAGCAAATTGATCAACCCGCGCGGAAAACGCACCCTGCATCGAACGGCGGGCAGCGCGCGCAGCCGTCAGGCTTGATGCACTGATCAGATCAGCTACCGCTTCGGCCTGAGCCAGGTCCATTCGGCCGTTTAAGAATGCGCGTCGGGTGAATTCGCCCGGCTCGGCGCCTCGTGCACCCAATGCAAATACCCGCTGCAATAATTGATGCAGCAATACCGGATTGCCATGTCCCTGCAGTTCCAAAGTGGGCTCGCCGGTGTATGAGTTGGGCGCCGGAAAGTACAGCAACAGTCCGTCGTCGATAATTGAGCCATCGGCATCGGCGAATCGCGTGTAATGGGCATAGCGTGGTTTAGGCGGTTTGCCCAGCAATGCCTCCGCGATGCGCGTTGCCCGCGCACCGCTCACTCGAATCACACCGATGCCCGAGCGACCGGTGGCGCTGGCGATAGCTGCGATGGTGTCGTTCTCGGAAGATGCCATACAAAAAAAGGGCCTGTTGCCAGGCCCTAATTTAACGATTCAAATCAGCTTTTACTAACCGTTTCCGCTTTGGCACTGTGTTTTCGCGTCATCCAGTACTGCTGGGCCAGACCCAGCAAGCCGTTGGTGAACCAATACAGAACCAGACCGGATGGGAAAAACGCAAACATCACGCCGAATACGATCGGCATCATTTGCATCATCTTTTTCTGCATCGGGTCCATACCCGGACTCGGTGTGAGCTTTTGCGTCAGCCACATAGTGACCAAGTTGAGCACGGGCAGAATAAACAGCGGATCCGGCGCGGTCAGGTTGTCGATCCACAAGACCCAGGGTGCTTGACGCAACTCAACCGACTCAACCAAAACCCAGTACAAGGCGATAAAGATCGGAATCGGTACAAGCATCGGCAAACAACCGCTGACCGGATTGATCTTTTCCTTCTTATACAACTCCATCATCGCCATCTGGAATTTTTGCTTGTCCTCGCCATAGCGCTCTTTGAGCGCTTCGATGCGCGGTTGAACTTCACGCAGACGGGCAAAGCTCTTGTACTGTTTGTTGGCAAACCAGAACAAGGCAATTTTCAGCAGAACCACAATCGCGATGATCGCCCAACCCCAGTTGCCGAGCAGACCGTGCAACCAATTAAGCACAATGAACAAGGGCTGCGATAAAAAGCTCAGCACTCCGTAATCCAACGTGAGCGCTAGCGTCGGGTGCACTTGATCCATCGCCTCGTGCAGTTTGGGACCGACCCACAGCGCGTGCTCTGTGGTCATGCTTGAGTTCGCTGCGATCTCTTTAGCCGAACCGGTGGATCGAATCACATAATGCTGACCTTTCTCCACGGATGTGGTGAACTTCTGCACATCGCCGGCGGTTGGAATCCATGCACTGACAAAATGGTGCTGCAGCATTGCGATCCAACCGTCGGTCGCATCACGGTTTAACGGAGGATCCTCGACGAAATCTTCGAAGCTACGCTTCTCAAATTTCTCAGTCGGTGTAAACCACGCCGCTCCGGTAAAACTGAAGGCTTCCGGATTGGTGAACATAAATCCACCGCTTTTTGCCACCGGTTCGCTACGATAAAGATCTTCGTAACTGACCACACTCCACTTGGTGTCGCTGTTGTTTTGAATTTCGTGGCGGATAATTACTCGATAAGAGTCGCGCTCAAGCCGGATGATCTTTCGGACTGAGTTGCTGCTGTTTGGATCCTGCCAATTCAGTACCAGCTCTACCGCATCCTGATCGTCTTTGAGTTGTAGGTTTTCAGCAGATACTTCAAACAAAGTTGTGTGGTTGGGCGCATTGCGACCAGACGTTGTGCCCAAACCACTGCGCGCCATGTAGACGGTACCCGGTTCGCGATTGAACAAACGGACGTTGGGACTGTCTTCATTTAAGGTGACCGGATACTTAAGTAACTCGGCGCCGACGATATTGCCACCCATCGAATCAACATCAATGCGCAATGCATCGGTGGAAATTTGAACGATTTTCCGGCCGGCGATAAGCGGCTTTTCTGACTCCAGCTCAGGAGTTGATGGCGCCTGGCTGACGCTGGGTATATTGTCCTGGCTGGCTTCGGGGATCGTTAACTGGGGAGCGGTATCGAGACCGGGTATTTGTGAATCAGACGATTGCTCTGAATTTTCACCTGTCAGCGCGGCAGTACTTTGAGCCGGCGACTCAGCAGGCAGTGTCCATTGATAAGCAATCATGATCGCCACAGCGATCCAGGCAAAAAGAAGAATTCCGCGGGTTTGGTTCATCAGAATCAGATCGAAGCCCCGCTGCCGGAGCCAGCCTTTATAGTAAAGAGGTGAGTTTAGGAATCAGGTGATGCCGAAGCAGCAACGGGCATTTTGCCGTCCGCAGCGCCGATCTTCAATGCGCTACGCCGCCAAAGTTGGTCTAGCTCAGCGTCGAATTGCCCTGAAGCGAGTTTGGCACAGGCGTGGCGCGCGACCAACACGTAATCCGCAGGGGGTAACTGGGCACGAATAGCGCGGAAGTTTTCGCGGGCTTTGCGCTTTATACGATTACGGACGACCGCTCGCTGATCGACTTTTTTCGATACCGCAAAGCCTACCCGCGCAGCCGTAGTCGTTGCTGCGGCAAAATGCAGAGCGAAGTAATTGTTGGTAACGCGTTGACCACTATCGAAGACACGACGAAACTCCGCGGGCTTCTTTAAAAAACCTGCCACGGAGTTTGGTGTTTTTTCGCATTCTCGCATCCGGCTGTCCGGTGCGGCGTTCCCGTCAATTAGACGGCGAGACGGGCGCGACCTTTTGCGCGACGGCGTGCAAGAATTTTGCGGCCATCGGCGGTCTTCATACGTGAACGGAAACCGTGGTCACGCTTGCGCTTGAGATTGCTGGGTTGGTAGGTACGCTTGGTCGCCATGAGGGCTCCACATCAAATCGAAAATTGCGAACCCGCGATTTTAGGGGGTTTGCCACATCGCGGTCAATATAAATTTGGCTTGGCTAATTTGTAGTGGTGGCGCTATGCTTCCGAGTTCCCCTTTTAATAGTTTCACGCCGAACCGGGTGTGAAGTGGATTCGGTGTTTTATGGAGTCAGTTTGGCCGCGCTGTCTTGAACGCCTGGAAACAGAGTTTCCGGTGGAAGAGGTGCATACATGGCTCAGACCCCTGCAAGTTAAGCATGAGCGCGACTCGCTGACCTTGTTCGCCCCGAATTTATTCGTGGTTGACGAGGTTAAAGATCGTTTCCTGGAGCGAATTCTTGAGCTGATTAAGCACTATTCGGGCCGCGAGCTGCAGGTGACCATTGCGGTGGGATCGCTGGATCGGCCGGCAGCGGTGAGCAAAACCGCGCCCCCGGCAAAAGTCCGGTCCGAATCCATTGCCAGTAATGTCGACCCGCAGTACACCTTCGAAAATTACATCGAAGGCCGGAGCAATCAATTGGCCAAGTCTGCCGCGCTGCAAGTGGCTCAGAGCCCGGGACGCGCGTACAACCCCTTACTGCTGTATGGCAGCACCGGCTTAGGCAAAACCCATTTAATGCATGCGGCTGGCAATATGATTTGCGAGCTCAATCCGGGCATGCGCGTGCTATACCTTCGCTCTGAGCAGTTTTTCAGCGCCATGATGAAGTCGCTGCAAGACCGGACGATGGATCAATTTAAGCGTCAGTTTCAGCAGATTGATGCGTTGTTGATTGACGATATTCAGTTTTTTGCCGGAAAAAACACCACGCAGGAAGAGTTTTTCCACACCTTCAATGCATTATTTGACGGTAAGCAGCAAATTATTCTCACCTGCGATCGCTACCCTAAAGAGGTCGAAAACCTCGAGCCACGCCTGAAATCCCGTCTGGGTTGGGGATTGTCGGTGGCTATTGAACCACCGGATTTCGAAACCCGCGCGGCTATTCTGGTAGCAAAGGCTAATGAGCGCGGGGTACCGCTACCGCAGGACGTCTCGTTGTTGATCGCCAAGCGCATGCGCTCGAATGTTCGCGATTTAGAGGGGGCGCTGAACACTTTGGCTGCGCGCGCGCACTTTACCGGGCGTTCGATTACAGCCGATTTTGCGCAAGAAACCCTGCGTGATTTGCTTCGCGCACAACAGCAGGCAATTTCTCTAAGTAATATCCAAAAAACCGTGGCAGACTACTACCAGCTGCGGGTGGCAGATTTATTGTCAAAACGCAGGACCCGGTCGTTAGCTCGGCCGCGGCAATTAGCGATGGCGCTCGCAAAGGAGCTGACTGAGCATAGTTTGCCGGAAATTGGGGATGGGTTTGGCGGTCGCGACCACACAACGGTTTTGCATGCTTGCCGGGTCATTCGTGATTTAGTTCAATCCGATAATAAGATTAAAGAAGACTGGGAAAAACTGATTCGAAAGTTGAGCGAATAAGCTGTGGATAACCAGGGGTGAGCATTAAGGCGGTAATTTTGTCCACAGGCTGTCCCCAATTCGGTTAGCGCTTAGTCAACAGCTTTCAGTATCAATAAAAACGTTTGTATTCAAATAGTTACATGGGGTTTTGGGCTTATCCTCAGACACTACCACCACCAAGTTTATATATATATCCACTTTAGTAATTGGAGCCGTCAATGCGATTTAGTTTGTCGCGAGAAGCTTTACTCAAGCCACTTCAGTACGTCGTCAACGTTGTAGAACGTCGGCAGACTTTGCCCATTCTGGCGAACCTTTTGGTTGTCGTAAGAGACGGTCAATTGTCGATGACCGGTACCGATCTGGAAGTGGAAATGGTTGCCCGGTGTGCCGTGGAAAAAGCTGAGGACGGGGAAACAACGGTTCCGGCGAAAAAGTTTTTTGAGATTATCCGTGCGCTTCCCGATGGCAGTCAGGTGTCTGTTTCTCTGAGTGGAGAAAAGCTTAGCGTCCAAGCCGGTCGCAGTCGATTCTCGTTGGCGACCTTGAGTGCCAATGATTTCCCATCGACAGAGGACCTGGAGTTGGTCGATCGCTTGCAAATTAGCGAAGCGGCGCTCAAAGAATTGATTGAGCGCACCGCGTTTGCGATGGCGCAGCAGGACGTGCGGTATTACCTAAACGGGTTGTTGCTGGACTTACGCGATGGGATTTTGCGCTGTGTCGCAACCGACGGGCATCGTCTGGCATTGTGCGAAACTCCCCTGGAGGCAGCTAAGTCAAAGAAGCGCCAGTTGATTTTGCCGCGCAAGGGTGTTCTGGAGCTGCAACGTCTGCTGGAGGGTGGTGACCGTGAAATTGAGCTGGAACTCGGGCGCAATCATTTGCGTATGCGTCGCGATGACGCGAGTTTTACCTCGAAACTTATCGACGGTAAGTTCCCGGATTACGAAGCGGTCGTGCCTATTGGGGCGGACAAAGAAGTGAAGGTTGATCGCGAAGTCCTGCGGGCGGCGCTGCAGCGTGTGGCGATTTTGTCCAATGAGAAATATCGCGGGGTTAAGTTTGAAGTGTCTTCCGGGCAGCTCAAGGTTGTTGCGCATAACCCCGAGCAGGAAGAAGCCCAGGAAGAGGTTGAGGCCGATACCAAGGTCAATGGTCTGGCGATCGGGTTTAACGTCACCTACGTACTCGACGCGCTATCGGTGCTGCGGGAAGAAAATATCGTGATTAATCTGCGTGATTCCAACTCCTCGGCGTTGATTCGTGAAGCCAGCCATGACCGCAGTCGTCACGTGATTATGCCCCTGCGTTTGTAATGGATCGGGCTGAATCGATAATCCGCGTTAGTTGCCGCCCGGACCTGCCGGGCGGTGTCATTTTTGGGCTTCGTAGATGCGTCTGACTGAGCTACAACTGGATGATGTGCGCTGTCTGGCACACGCGGAACTCACACTGAGCCCCGGTTTAAACCTGATAACCGGGGATAATGGCGCCGGAAAAACCAGTGTTTTGGAGGCTTTACACTTACTCGGCTACGGCCGGAGCTTTCGTGGGCGTGTCCGAGATGGATTGATCCGTTTCGGGCAGGATCAGTTGCGGGTTTTCGCCCGTTGGACTAATTCGGGCGGTCGCGTGTTTGCCGGCGGGCTGGAACATTCCGGTGATCGCTGGCGCGCGCGGATTAATTCCATTGATTCTGAGTCGCTCAGTGATTTTTGTGCGCAATTCGCCGTGGTGAGTTTTGAGCCGGGCTCGCACGAGTTAATTAGCGGGCCTGCCGACGGAAGGCGGCGCTTCTTAGATTGGTCTTTGTTTCACGTGGAACCGTCGTTCCTGCCTTTGTGGCGTCGTTATGCCCGGGGGCTTAAGCAGCGTAATAGCGTATTGAAGCAAAACTCCGGTGCAAGCGCGCAATTGGAGGCGTTTGAGTTCGAGATGGCTGAGGCGGGTGAACAGTTGAGCACCTTGCGCTTAATCGGACTGCGCGACTTAGAGCAGCATTTCCAGAGCTTTGCCTCGCAGTTGTTGCCCGAGCTGGGAGTGGGCACGCTGGAGTTTATGCCGGGATGGAAGCGCGATAGTGTCGGGCTGCGCGATTCGCTCATACTGACAAGGCAGCGCGACGGCTTGCTCGGATATACCCATCAGGGCCCACATCGAGCCGATTGGCGTTTAGGCTACACCGAATTACAGCGAGCCGATGTGATGTCGCGCGGCCAGGAAAAACTGAGTGCGCTGGCCTTGGTTCTGGCGCAAGCGGCCTGGTACGCCGATGTGCACCAGGAGTGGCCATTGGTTTGCCTGGATGACCTAGTTTCGGAGCTGGATCCTCGCCATTTTCTCAAAGCGCTGGATCTCGTCTCCGGGGTTGGGGCGCAAACCTTGGTGTCCGCCACCCACTGGCCGTCGGAGGCACCGCCAGCGGACGTAATGTTTCACGTGGAACGTGGCGTTGTGGCGCCACAAGATGCGGCTTTTAAAGCGTAATCAGACCAGCGCCAAGCGCTCGTCTGAGGTATACTGGAGCGTCGCCCGGTTGGGCCCACCAAGCCTTTGAAATCAAGACTTTGTATGAGTGAAACGAATCAAGAAACAGCAGTAAATACCAACTACGATTCCAGCAGAATTACGGTTCTCAAGGGTTTAGAGGCCGTCCGGAAACGGCCGGGTATGTATATCGGTGATGTACATGACGGTACTGGACTGCATCACATGGTTTTCGAAGTCGTTGATAACTCAATCGACGAGGCGCTTGCGGGCCACTGCGATACGGTTACGGTTAACCTGCATGCCGATGGCTCCGCATCTGTTTCCGACAATGGCCGCGGCATTCCCGTGGATATCCACAAGGAAGAGAATCGCTCGGCAGCTGAGGTTATTTTGACCGTTCTGCACGCCGGCGGTAAGTTCGACGACAACAGCTACAAAGTGTCCGGCGGTCTGCACGGGGTGGGTGTTTCCGTGGTTAACGCCCTGTCTGAAAAGCTCTGGTTAGATGTTTGGCGTGATGGCCAGCATCACCAACAAGAATACGCCCATGGTGAGCCGCAATTTGCGCTTAAAGCGGTGGCTGCGTCGAATCGTCGTGGCACCCGGATTCGTTTCAAGCCTTCAAAACAAACCTTTACAGACGTCGAGTTTCATTATGATGTGTTGGCGAAAAGACTGCGCGAACTGAGCTTCTTGAATTCGGGCGTGCGCATTGAGTTGATCGATGAGCGCGTGGATAAGCGCGACGTCTTCCAATATGAAGGTGGCATCAAGAGCTTTGTTGAGCATTTGGCTCAACTCAAAACCCCGCTGCATAACTCGGTGGTTTCACTATCTGGCGAAAACAGCGGGATTACTGCGGATATTGCCCTGCAGTGGACCGACTCGTACCAGGAAACGATGTTCTGCTTCACCAACAACATTCCGCAAAAAGACGGCGGTACCCATCTGGCCGGGTTCCGTGCAGCACTTACCCGTACCTTAAGTAACTACATTGAGCAAAACGGCCTGGCGAAACAAGCCAAGATATCCCTGTCCGGCGACGATATGCGCGAAGGAATGATCGCGGTTCTGTCGGTCAAGGTGCCGGACCCGAGCTTCTCCAGCCAGACTAAGGAAAAATTAGTTAGCTCTGAGGTTAAGCCGGTCGTTGAGGCCATCGTTTCGCAGAAGTTAAGCGAGTTTTTGCAGGAGAACCCTACAGAAGCCCGCGCGATCGCCGAAAAAGTGGTAGACGCAGCGCGTGCCCGCGAAGCGGCTCGAAAGGCCCGTGAGCTGACTCGCCGCAAGGGCGCGCTGGATATTGCGGGTTTGCCCGGCAAACTGGCCGACTGTCAGGAGAAGGATCCGGCCAAGTCCGAATTATTCATCGTCGAGGGTGACTCGGCAGGCGGTTCGGCCAAACAGGGCCGCAATCGCAAGACGCAGGCGATCTTGCCGCTCAAGGGCAAGATTCTCAATGTGGAGCGCGCTCGATTTGATCGCATGCTCGCCTCAGCCGAGGTCGGCACCTTGATCACCGCATTGGGCACCGGTATCGGTCGCGACGAATACAATCCGGACAAATTGCGGTATCACCGGATCATTTTGATGACCGATGCCGACGTCGACGGTTCGCATATTCGTACCCTGTTGCTGACCTTCTTCTATCGCCAGATGCCGGAGTTGATTGAGCGCGGCCATATCTATATCGGCCTGCCGCCCTTGTACAAAATCAAACAGGGTAAAAACGAACTGTATATCAAAGACGATGGGGCGCTGAACGAGTACCTGATCAGCAACGCAATTGAAAATGCGGCGTTGTGCCCAACGCCTGAGGCACCACCGATTGCCGGTGCCGCGCTCGAGCAACTGATGTTGGATGTCGCCTCGGCACAAACCCTGATCGAGCGTCATGTCCACCGCATCGATCGCGTTGTATTTGATGCATTGCTTGAAGCGTCACCGTTAAACGCGCAACGCGCATGCGATCAGAATTTCCTGAATAGCTGGTGTGAAAAACTGGCTGCACGTCTCAGTGAAACCGGAATTGGCAGGCCGCGCTACGCGGTCAGCGCACGCGCTGAAGTGGGCGATGAACCCGGCATGATGCAGGTCGAAAAACAGCACCACGGATTAAGAACGATTCAGTCCCTGGCGATAAACCAGTTGATTGATGGCGACTTGCAGCAGATCACCGCGGTGGCCACAGCGCTCAGCGAACTTCAGGTCCAACCCGGTGCAAATATTGCCCGTGGCGGCAAGTCACAGAGCATTCGCAGTTTCCTAGAGGCACAAGCCTGGCTGTTGGATGAAGCGAAAAAAGGTCGAACCATCCAGCGCTTTAAAGGCCTGGGTGAAATGAATCCGGATCAGTTGTGGGAGACCACCGTGAACCCGGAAACACGTCGACTGCTTCGCGTGCGCATCGAGGACGCGGTTGCCGCGGATCAGATCTTCTCGACATTGATGGGTGATGTGGTTGAACCGCGACGCGAATTCATTGAAGAAAATGCCCTGCGCGTAGGCAATTTGGATATTTGATATCTGAATGGAAGCAACGGCGCCTCAGCTCTCCTCTGGATTGATAAAAAAGGCAGTAGCCGGCGCAGCGCTCGATATTCTGGTATTTGTGCTTTTTGCTTTTGTGTTGAGCATGGCCTCGTTATTTTCAGCCACGGTGCTGTTGGCTTTGGTTACCGGCTTAAACGGCGATGCACTCAAAGATAGCCCGCACTTTTTAAGTGTGGTTTTGAGCAGTGTTTTTCTAGGGTTTCTTGCTGCCAGCCTGAGTACTTACGCGGTCCGCGGCGGTTCGCTGAAGGCTAATGTACCCATGCCTAAACGCGCGGCGATGGTTCTTCTCGTGGTGCTCTCTGCGCTACTCGCGCAAGGCGGTGCCATGTTGTTGTTGCGCTTGGCAGAGCAGTTCCGCATGACGCTTACCGGCAGCAATATTGAACCGATTGGGGCGATGCTTGATCAGGCGCCAATCGTTACCTACATCATGGTTGTGTGCATTGCGCCGATCGCCGAAGAGTTGTTTTTTCGACACATTTTGCTCCGTCGTTTGGTCCAGCACGGGTTTAGAAAAACTGGGTTGATCGTATCTTCGCTAGGGTTTGGAATAATTCATGAAATAAGTTCAGGCACCAGCGGGTTGTTTGAGTGGTTATCGCTGGTGCTGATCTATTCAGCGGTGGGCTGGGTTTTCGCTCAGGTGTACTTGCGCACCGGTCGACTTTGGGCCAGTGTGGCATGTCACGGCTTGAGCAATGCGGCGGCATTAATTTGGCTGGCAATGAGTTAGACCATCTGTAGATTTAACGCTGCAAGTTATACTGTTGGTAGGGGCGCGCTGAAACTTAGCGCACAATTCACGAAAGTGTTCGATTTAGGAATCCCATGATTAAGAAGCAACTTTATTTGCTTGCGTTTGCAATTATTGCGCTCGCCGGAACCGCCATTTTTTATAAGTGGCAAGTGTTAAAGTTCCCGCTGCAACCCAATCAGGAAGTCCAAGTTTGGACGGTGCAGGCGCATGTAGAGTTTCAGCCGAAAAAGCGTGCGAACGTGGTGCAGTTACAGCTACCAAAGGTCACGCCTAATTGGGTGGTGATAAACGAACGATTCGTAGCCCGGGATTATTCAAAGCTTGAGCAGCAATCGAGTGAGGGTCGGGAGGTTCAGTGGGCCACCCGCGAGGCAGTCGGCGAACAAGATTTGTATTATCGCGCCACGGTGGTGCGTTCTCCGGAGAAACCTGAGAACTTTTTACAAGAGCTTGATCCGGTTATCAGCGTGCCGCCGGAGCTTGAAGAGCCCTTTAATACCGCTGCTCAGACTTTGCTGGACGAGGTACGGGATGGTTCTTCAGACGTCACAACTTATGCCCAGGAACTGGTTCGTCGGCTGTATATCGCACCGCCAAGCGAAGAAGTGCGGTTGCTTAAAGAACAGTATGGACGAGATCGTAACCAACTGGCCGCATTCGTCCGCGACTTGCTATCGATTCGAAATATCCCTACGCGTGGAGTCCAGGGAATTCGTCTAGAAGAGCCGGGCATTAAAGGTACCGGCGGATTCGAAAATTGGTTGATCGTGCACACCGGCACGGAGTGGCGGATTATCGATTTACGTACTGCCGCTGAGGGTTTACCGGCCAACCTGTTTCTGTGGAACATCAGCGGTCGGGAAACCTTGAGTCTGAATGGCAGCTCGGAACCGGCTTTAAATTTTACCGTCGCTTATAACCTCGCCGATGCGATGGCCATGGCTGAGCGTCGCCTGGAAGTCAAAGACGCGAACTTGGTTCGTTGGTCCTTGCTGAGCCTGCCGCTTCAAGCGCAGGATGTTTATCGCGTATTACTCTTGGTGCCCGTAGGTGCCTTTATGATGTTGTTATTACGCAATGTGATCGGCGTTAAGACCTACGGCACCTTTATGCCTGTGCTCATTGCGCTGGCGTTTCGTGAAACCGCTCTGGTGGCCGGCGTTGTTTTATTTGTACTGGTTGTGAGTGCCGGCCTTTTAGTTCGTTTCTATTTGGAACGATTGCGACTTTTGTTGGTGCCCCGACTGGCATCGATTGTAACTTTGGTTGTCCTGCTGATGGCCGGCATATCGGTTGTAGCCAATCAACTGGATTTAGAAGTTGGCCTCTCTGTGGCTTTGTTCCCGATGGTGATTATGGCCATGACCATTGAACGCATGAGCGTTGCCTGGGATGAACGCGGCGCAGACACGGCTATTAAAGAAGGTGTCGGTACCTTGATTGTCGCGGCATTGGCTTATCTGGTTATGAGCTGGGATCGCCTCGAACATTTGGTCTTCGTTTACCCGGAATTCCTGCTCATATTGTTCGCAATGTGTTTGATACTTGGCCGTTATTCGGGCTATCGCTTAACCGAACTGATCCGGTTCCGCGCACTGGCAACCCACAATGATCCGATTGCGCCAGCGCCAACCGAGGCGGGAAAAGGACAGGCTTAATATGCTTTGGAATCCATTAGAGATTGCCAGAAAACTCAATGAAATCGGGTTGATCGGCATCGGCCGGCGCAATGCTGATTACGTGTTGATGCACAATCAGCGCAAGTTCTATCCGCGCGTTGACGATAAGCTGATTACTAAAAAGTTAGCCATGGAAGCGGGCTTACCGGTTCCGGACTTGTATGCGGTCGTACGCGAAGAGCATGAAATTGCCGAGTTACATAAAAAACTGGAGGATCGCGAACAGTTTGTCGTGAAACCTGCACATGGCTCCGGTGGCGACGGTATTTTGGTCATCACCGGCCGCCGCGGTGATCGCTACCGCAAAAGTAATAGCCAGTTGATGAGTCACAATGAGTTCGAGCATCATTTGTCGAACGGTTTGTCGGGTTTATATTCCCTGGGCGGGCAGCCCGATCACTTATTGGTCGAGTATTGCGTGCAATTTGACCCGATTTTCGAAGGGGTTAGCTTTAAAGGCGTGCCGGACGTTCGCATCATTGTATTTAAGGGCTATCCGGTGATGGCCATGATCCGGCTCCCGACCCGTCAATCCGACGGAAAAGCGAACCTGCATCAGGGCGCCATCGGAGTCGGGATCGACCTGCCAACCGGCCTAACCAAGCGCGGGGTATGGGGTAGTGAGATAATCCGCGAACACCCCGATACCGAAAACACGATTGTCGGTCTTGAAATCCCGCGCTGGGATGAGTTGCTGGACATGGCCTCGCGTTGTTATGAAATCTCTCAGTTGGGTTATATCGGTGTTGATTTCGTTCTGGATCGCGACAAAGGCCCGTTAATTCTGGAGCTCAATGCGCGTCCGGGTCTGGCCATCCAAATCGCCAACGGCAACGGATTGCGCCATCGTTTGCAGCATATTGAAGCGCTCGAGTCGCGTGGAGAGCTAAGCGCGGATCCGGCAGAACGTGTGGCGTTTGCAAAGGCCCATTTTCACACCACCGGCTAGTCGTTGCCGTTAGCTTCAGCAAAGCAATGTTACAACCTAAGCATCAAGTTAAATCGCAGGAGCGTAAGCGATGACCCTTAAAAAGCTGGTGATCTTTCCGGGCCTGCTGCTTTTGGCGGCCTGTGTGACATCCCCGACTGGCCGAAGCCAGTTTATTGTGGTCTCGGAGTCGCAAATGAGCGAGATGGGCACCACCGCCTTCGCAAAAATGCAGTCAAGCGATAAGCGCGCGACCGATCCCAGAAAGCGCCGACAAGCCCAGTGCATCGTCGATGCGCTATTGGCTGAGCTGCCCGAGCAACGCAAAGCCCACAACTGGGAGGTCGAAGTCTTTGTTGACGAGGCCGTGAACGCGTTCGCGCTGCCCGGTGGAAAGGTCGGCGTGAATACCGGGATGTGGGGTGTTGCCCAGTCACAAGATCAAATGGCTGCTGTGCTTGCCCACGAAATCGCCCACGTAGTTTCGCGCCACTCCGCCGAACGGGTCAGCCAGCAAATGGCTACCGGTGTTGCGCTGGAGGCCGTCGGCGCTTATAGCGGCCAAAAAACCAGCCCGGAAAACGCTAAACGGATGATGAGTGCGCTGGGCCTGGGTGCACAAGTCGCGTATTTGCTGCCTTATTCGCGCATTCACGAAACCGATGCCGACCTGCTTGGTCAGCAATACATGGCTCGTGCGGGGTTTAATCCGCAGGCGGCGGTGAGCCTATGGCAGCAAATGGCCGGAAACTCCTCGCAAAAGGGCGTGCCGGAGCTGTTGTCTACGCACCCCAACCCCGAGTCGCGCATTCGTGCGTTAAACACAAACGTGACTAAAGCAAAACCACTCTATGAGCAAGCAAAACGGGCCGGCAAAAAACCGAACTGCTACTAATAGCGCAATTTATCGTCAGTCCCCTTGAGGCGCTGCGATGAGTCGATTAGGCTAGAGGGCTGTTTTACCAGCGCTCAGCCGCTTGGAGAGAAAGATAATGAATTACCTAAAAATTACTAGCTGGACTCTGGCAGTTCTATTTGCGCTGTCGAGCATCCCAACGGACGCCGAGGCCATTGCGTCAAAACGCAAGAAAGACACTAAGGAGCAGGTGCAGGAGGAAAAGTTCCCGGGCGCAACCCGCGAAGAGCCGCCACAGAAATATACGAATGCAAGCTCTTCGAACCGAATCAAGAAACTAGGCGATCTTTACAACACTGAAGGCAAAGAACAGCAAACGATTGAGGCGGCCAAAGAAATTTGGACAAATCCAAAATCAAATGCCTTCGAGCGGGCTCTGGCCTACCAGTTAGCGGGCAACGCTGCCTACAACTTAGACGACATCACCTTAGCGATTGACTACTTGAAAAAGGCTGTCGAGGAGGACGCGCTTTCAAACAACAGCCATTTTCAGTCGATGCAGCAAATAGCAAGCTTTTATATCAACGATGGCCTGTACGAGGAGTCTATTCCTTGGATCGAACGTCTAATTTCGGAAGCGAACTTCAATGATCCGAAGTTCCGCGGAACGTACGGCAGCGTACTGTACTCCGTAGAACGCTACGCTGATGCGATAGAGCCCTTGAGTTACGCGATCACCCACAGTGAAGACGCTCCGGATGCGTGGATGCAAATGCTGACCAATTGTTATGTCGAAACCGACCGCATGGATGAGGCGGTCGCATTGGCAGACAAAACCTACCAGACCAATCCGGGCGACAAGGTAGCCATACGTAATGCAGCGAATATCTATCGTATGGCAGATCGGGTGGAAAAAGCTGCCGAGATAATGGATGAAGCAAGGTCTAAGGGATTATTGAGCGATGAGTCAGACTACAAGACTCTTATGTACATTTATTCGCAAATGGATGGTCGCGAACAGCAAACCATCGACCTCATCGAGGAGGGTGTGGCGAAAGGTATTTTAAAAGCCGATTTGTCTAACCTTAAAATTCTGGCGCAGACCTACTACTACTCTGACAACGGTGCAAAAGCTGTCGAAACGTACCAAAAGGCTGAAGCGATAGATAGCACCGGTGAGTCCGCATTAAATCTAGCGATCATCCTCAATCAGGAAGAGCGCTTCGCCGAAGCAATTGCTGCAGCGCAGCGCGCCATAGCCAAGGGCCAGGTCCGAACCGGTGAGGCATGGATGGTAATTGCCTCAGCCCAATATGCACAAGGCAATAATCCGGCTATGGTTACAGCCTATGAACAAGCGGCCAAATACCCAGAAACCAAACAGCGCGCCACCGAATGGTTGCGTCGCAATAAACGCTAGGGCATCTGGTGCTAGACATGGTCTTTAGTATATCCTTGACGATTCCCCGCTTGAGCGGGGGATATAACAGAGTTGAGTCTTCACGCGCATGACGGAACAGACAACTAATCAAGAAATTGGCGAGCCCCTGAGCTGGATACGTATTACCGGTATCAGCTTCGCTTTGGCTTCCCACGTGGCACTCGGACTGACGCTGTTAGTGCCGGTGACGACCGCTGACGAGGTAGAAGAACCGGCCGCCGCCGCCGCCGCCGCCGCCGGAACCACCGAAAGAGATCAAAAAAATAATTGAGACACCACAGACTCCGGCACCGGTTCCACCGCCGCCGGAAGAGCCGCCGGTTGTCTTTGAAGATCCGAGTCCGATTGACGTTCAGGCTCCGCCGCCGGCTCCCCCGGCACCGCCTTCAATCCCTCCGGATTTTGAGGCCAGCGAAGACATCACTGGTCGCCGCATGAATCCACCGCGCTATCCGCCTCAGGAAATGCGTCGCGGAATTGGCGGAACAGTCGTTTTGTTGGTCACGATTGATGCACAAGGCAATGTCTTAGACATTTCCGTTGAGCGTTCAAGCCGTAATCGCAATCTTGATCGTGCTGCGATCGATGCTGCGCGGAAGTGGCGCTTTAACCCGGGTCGTCGTAACGGAGCTCCTACCGGCGGTGTTGTACGGGTACCAATTGATTTCGTTCCACCAAACTAAAATTGATCTAAATTTTTTGATCAGCGTAACTCCAATAAAAGGGTAAACAATATGCACTTCATCCTTGCCACCGCGGCCGCCGCACAAGAGACGGTAAATAAAGCCGACGCTATTGCCGATCAGCTGGGCTTTTTCCACATGATCTCCACGTTCCAGACTGGCGAGAACATCGTCGGTCTAACCGTGTTCGTCGTCCTTTTAATCATGTCCATTGTTGCTTGGTACTACACCGTAGTTAAAGCCATCCGCAACAATCAGATCCGCAGCAATGCAGATCGCGTGATCAGTACTTTCTGGGAAACTAAAAACGCCCAGGAATCGATCCGCTTCCTCGAAGAGCAAGATGCAAACGAGCCCTTCTCCAAGATTGCTTTGGATTGCGCTCAAGCCGCAGCTCACCACCAGCGAAACGAAGGCTCACGTCTGGCTGAGAGTCTGAGCCGTTCGGAATTCATCGATCGCTCGCTGCGTCAAGCAGTTAGCCGTGAAAGCGCCCGATTGGAAGACGGCCAAACCTGGTTGGCTTCAACCGGTGCAACCGCTCCGTTCGTCGGTCTGTTGGGTACCGTTTGGGGTATCTACAACGCGCTGCTCGGCATTGGTGCCAGCGGTGAGGCGTCGATCGCAGCCGTGGCCGGCCCGGTCGGTGAAGCGCTGATCATGACTGCGATGGGTCTGTTCGTCGCGATTCCTGCGGTGTTGGCGTTTAACGCATTCAACCGTACCAACCGCAAGACCAATGCAATGTTCGACAGCTTCGCGCACGATCTGCACGACTTCTTTGCTACCGGTGCCCGTGTGGGCGGCGCTGGCAAGAACTGATCGATCTGATCTTTCGCACACGTTTTTTGGAGTATTTCGATGGCTTTCAGCGTTAACGATAGTGATGATGGCATCAATGCGGAACCGAACGTGGTTCCGCTGGTGGACGTCATGCTGGTGCTGCTGATCATCTTTATGGTCACCACACCACTAATGTCGCACAAGGTGAAAGTGACCCTTCCGGAAGCTACGATTGTAGAAAATCCGAAAGTTATTACTCAGCCAATCACTATTGCAATTACCGCAGCTGGTGACATTTTCTGGAATGACGAATTGGTCAGCCGCGAATTGCTGGAAACGCGCTTAGCAATTGAAGCGCAAAAAGTTCCGCAGCCGCAGGTTGACGTTCGTGCTGATGCAAATACCAAATATGCTCTGATCAGTCCGGTTGCACAGCAAGTGCGCCGGGCCGGCATGCGCAAAATTGGTTTTGTGTCGAGCCCAGAGAAATAAGCAGGAGCAGTACCGATGGCATTTAGTGTTAACTCAGGTGGCAACAGCTCAAAGGCGGACATGAATGTCGTGCCTTTGATCGACATTCTGCTGGTTCTGCTGATCATTTTTATGGTGACTGCTCCGGCAACCTCGTATCAAATCCAGGTTGATTTGCCGCAGAAATCCAATGATCCGCCGCCGCCGGAGAAAAATCCGCCGGATCCGATCCGTTTGCGTATTGATGCAGGTGGCGTGGTGACATGGAATGGCTCGGCGATGACGATGAGCGAGTTGGCGATTCAATTCCAGGCCGAGGCTGACCGTGAAGTGCAGGCCCGCTTGGAAATTGAAACGGATATGGAAGCGCAATACGAGACACTCGCCCAAGTGCTCGCGCGCGCCAAAAACGCCAACATGGAAAAGATCGCTTTTGTCGACAACATGTAACAACGTAATCGTTTGATCGAAAAAGCCGCCTCAGGGCGGCTTTTTTATTGGGCGCTCTTGCAGCTTTTGCCGAACAGGAGTAAATCTGAGCTCAGGCCAAGGAGTGGAGGTGATGTATGAATGCGTTTTCCGCGACCCGTGCAATGCAGTCTCAACCGAACATCGTGCCCCTGATTGATGTACTGCTGGTGCTACTCATCGTGTTCATGGTTTCCATGCCGCTCATGACCAAAACCCTGGATTGGACGCTTAGTGGCGCAGATCCGGGTGGGACTGCGAAACCGGCGACTCAGTGGAGCCTGACAGTCGATGGCTCGGACGTCATTCACTTTCAGGGCCAGGCAGTGGGCCCGACCGAGCTGATGCGCTTAGTTGATTCCGCATTTCAGGCCGAGCCGAACGGACTGATCGTTTTGGACATCGATCCGGATGCCAGCTATCAAGCAGCGTTGAGCACCCAGGCACTGCTGCGTAATGCCCACATCGAGCGGGTGCGGATAAAGGGCCTTTGAGCGCTGATTAAATCGGGGTGTGATCCATCGGGAATTGGCGAACAATGGCTAAATAGCGCTCAACCGTCGATGTTAGACCCTGATACAGGGCATCGCTGATCAGTGCGTGGCCGATTGACACTTCGCTAACCCCGGGCACGTGGCGCAGAAAATGCGCGAGATTGTCCTGGTTCAAATCATGGCCTGCATTAACCTCGAGCCCGGCGTCCGATGCTGCGCGCGCTGTTACTGCGCAGTCTTGAAGCGCTTGTTTGGCTTGTAAATCCGAGGCGAAGGCCTGCGCGTAGGGGCCGGTGTAAATCTCTACCCGATGTGCACCGATATCCCGCGCTATATGCAGGTTGTCGACACCGGGATCGATAAATAGTGAGACCCGAGCACCGGATTCGACCAGCTCAGCGATTAATCCGCGCAAGCGCTCAGCGTCGCGCTGAAGATCAAAGCCGTGGTCAGAGGTAATTTGGCCGTCGCTATCGGGAACCAGGGTGACTTGCTCTGGCCTTACAGCCTGAACTAGCTGAAGTAGACCGGGGTACTCGCCGCGCGCGGGCGCAAAGGGATTGCCCTCAATATTGAATTCAACGCGATCTCGACACAGCTCGGCCAGGGCATGCACATCGGACGCGCGAATGTGGCGTGCATCGGGCCGCGGATGGACGGTAATGCCGTGGCAACCGGCATCGATACAGGTTTGCGCGGCGGTGACGACACTCGGGTCGGCACCGCCGCGGGCATTGCGAATGACCGCAATCTTATTAACGTTGACGCTTAAGAAAGTCATGCTGCGATTTTGCCTGATTCACGTTGCGCCGTCCTGTTTTACTATTTGCAGCTATTGGCGAATGCGCGCCAGACTACCGGCTCCCAATAGGATCCACCTTCGATATCGGTACGGCGCTCCTTATTCAAGCGCGCACCGATTCGATAATGCATGCCCGGCTCCACCTCGATCTCCCAGAGCTTGAAATCATTGCGTCGAATGATCTGGCGACTGCGCGCGAGGTTCTGTTGGCCCGTGAAAAATCGATCCGGAATGTTCTCAGAGACCTTGATTACGTGTCTTCCGGGGCTCAAGCGCCAGACGGTCTGATCGCCCGGGCCGGGGATGCGAGAGTCAATCTCATGAACGCCGAGCTCGAACACCAGTTGAGAAATGGGTGGTTCCATATCTTGGCTTATTCGTGCGCAGGTACTCCCAGCTTTTGGCGGCTCGCTGCCTAAACCAAATCCTCTGCTGGCAATAACATCCGCAGGCCCGGCTAAGACGAGACGCTCGCCGTTTCGCATCACCTCTAGGCTTAGCCCACCTTCACCGGCATTGAGCGCTTCTTTAAACTGATCAGCCGACGGCCGCTCACGCAATGAAACTGAATTAATCCTCAGTAACAAATCACCGACCTGAAGACCCGCACGCGAGGCGGCAGCACCTGGCGTCACCGCACGCACCGGCCAGCCCTTATCGTTCGGGGTGGAGCCTGAAAAATCGATAACTGCACCCAGTTCAAAATGCGTTTCACGCTCGGGTCGCACCAACAGCGAATCGAATGCCGGCTCCTGGTTTTGCGGGAAGGCTTGCGCTGAATTAGCCGCAAGAGCGGACGAACTGTTACTGACGACAAAAAGGCCGATAGCTAGAAATATGCAGGTATGTTTCATCTGGGGGCTCCTTACAAATTAAATGTTTCTGGTAACACCTCGTCAGAGAATCGAACCTCTGACTGAGCATTATTCATTGCCTGTTCGCGCATGACCCAAAGCGCCCTGATCTGTGCTTCAGAAACCTGCGTGAGATAGGCTTCCTGCAGTGCCCGGTCAATCTCGGCAATTTCCAGGCGAAAGATCTGATCGCGATGTTGGACCACCTCATTGGTCTCAGGCGCCGGCTTAGGCGTATGAAAATTCAAAGGCTCTAACCAGTAGGCAGACGCGACCATCAGTAAGGCCGCGCTCGCCGCTGCTACCCATCGGTAGCGCGGCCCACGACTGCGTACTGGCGCTCCTATGCCTGCAATAACCCGAGCTTCTAAAGTGTCTGGTGCCTTAAGTTCAGGCAGCGTATGCAACGCGGTACGAACTGAGTCTTTAAATTGATCGGCTGTATTCATTGTGATCCTAATTGAGCAGTTGGTTTTCGCCAAGTTCGTGTCGTAATTTTTTCAACGCTCGCGAAATTTGCGATTTCGACCAGCTTTCCGATTGTCCGAAGCGCTGGCCCAATTCGATGTGGGTCCAGCCCTCGACATAATTGAGCCAAAGCAGAGACCGTGCGGGCGACTCGAGTTTCGACAGTGCTTCTTGCAAAGCGATTTGATCGATAGTTCGCGGCGCGTCTTCGGTCGCAATTTCCTGCGAATCCAGTGGTGTTAACACCACGTTCTTATTCGAGCGAATCAAATCGATTGCTGCGTTAGCTGTTAGACGCTTGAGCCAATGGCGCAAGCTCGAATCCGCCCGAAAGGCATTGAGGTTCAAATACGCTTTGACAAAAACCTCTTGGCTAAGGTCTTCAGCCGCACTGGCATTGTGCAAGAGGCGAAAAGCCAGGGAATACACGGCGTCGCAGTGCGACTGGTATATTTTGGTAAACGCCTCCCGACAACCCTTACCGGCCTCCCGTGCCAGACGCACATCTTCTAATTGGCTAATTTCTGGCATCACTATTAAAGACGTTTGCCTGAGCCAGAACGTCGCAAGCCGCGCGAAATCTATTTGGGCTGATTGGACCCGGCTTCGGTGCGTGAGGCTTCGGTCTTACGAGTTGCCGCCTGTTCGCGGATCTTACGCAACTCGTCAGGAGTAAGGATATGTATCTCGTCGCGGCTGTTACTGGAGATCTTCTGGGACAGCATGCCGAACATCCACAGGATAAAAAAACCGAAACTTGCCAGAATGGCCAGCCCCACTGCCCAGCTGGGCAAAGAGCTCCAGATCGCCAGTGCGAAAGATCCAAGTGCCGCGATTAAATATAGCCAATGCATTTTAGCTACGCCCAATGGAGTACGGCTCGTATCTTAGCGGAAAATTCAGCGCTAGAGCCAAGCCCGGCGACGCAAGCGATCAGCCAGCCGGGTTTTGGCAGTAAAGGATTTCGGCCCGCTGCATCAGAATCCACGACGTAGCAATGAATTTGTCGCCATTAACCGGCTTGTTGCCGCGATGCGTATGAGTGAACGCCGTGGGCGCAATGAGCAAATTCCCGGTTTTCGGGGTGATCTTTCGGCCCTGGTAATGAAACTCGGTTTCTCCTTCATCGAAGTCTTCGTTTAGATAAACCGACCATAACAAATGCCGATGCAGGGTCTCAGCCGAGTCGTCCTTGGGGTATAGCTCACAATGCCAATAGGGGTAGCCGCCGCGATTGGCATCGTACTTTTGTATATTAATCGACCCAGGGCGCAACACAATGCGAATGAGATCGGCAATCGATGAATCATCCATCTGGCTAATGCTCTGAGCGCTGAGTCGTTGCGGCGTACCGCTGGCGTCAGGTTGTTGCAGCATTACCGGGGCGATTAGAGTGTATGGATACTTGCGAACGTACTGAACCAGACTGGTGAGCATGGCACTATTCAGGCGGTTCTCAATTTCCTGCCACTCTCTCTTGCCACTGATCTGAATGTCACGACTATCCTTGAGTTCGGGGTAAACCCCGCCACCGACGTGCCCGGGCTGCGCCTGCCCGCTGCTCTCAAAGATCTTAATGATTCGAGCGCACTCTTGAACATTCAATGCGCCTTCATAGACTTCGATAAAATCAAAGCTCACGCAGCAGTCACCTTATGTTGGGCGTGATATTGCATGATTTTCGCTACTTCGTCTCGCGAACCAAGCACCACCGGAATGCGCTGATGCAATGAGCTGGGCTGCACATCGAGCATACGCTGGTATCCGGTAGTCGCCGCGCCGCCGGCTTGCTCGACGATCATCGCCATCGGGTTCGCTTCGTACATCAATCGAAGCCGTCCACCCTTGTCACGACACTTATCATCGATCGGGTACATAAACACACCACCGCGGGTCAAAATCCGATGCACATCGGCAACCATGCTGGCGACCCAGCGCATATTAAAATCTTTACCCCGAACCCCTGTCTGACCATCAAGCAAGTCAGCGACATAGGCTTTGACCGGCGCTTCCCAATGTCGCTGGTTAGACATATTGATTGCAAACTCCTGAGTTTGCGGAGGTATCTGAACATTCGACTTGGTCAGAATGAAGCTACCCATTTCACGGTCCAATGTAAAAACATGGGTGCCGTGACCCACGGTTAAAACCAACACCGTGCTCGGACCATAAACCGTGTAGCCCGCAGCTACCTGAGTGTGACCGGGCTGTAGAAAGTCTTCAGCGCGCGGTTCAATAACCTGATCAGGACAGCGAAGCACAGAGAAAATCGTGCCCACGCTAACATTTACATCGATGTTTGAACTGCCATCAAGCGGATCAAACAGCAACAGAAAATTGCCTTTCGGGTAGGCATCCGGGATTGGATGCGGATCATCCATCTCTTCGGATGCAATGCCAGCTAAGTGCCCACCCCAGGCATTAGCCTCAAGCAAAATATCATTGCTTAGGACATCTAATTTCTTCTGCGCCTCACCTTGAATATTGCCGGTGCCGGCATCGCCTAACACGCCGCCCAGTGCGCCTTTATTAACCGCATTGGCAATGCTTTTGCAGGCGCGCGAAACCACTTCGATCAATAAGCGCAAATCGGCATTAATATGCCCGAGTTGTTGTTGCTCAATTAAAAACCGCGTTAGCGGAACTCTGCGCATGCTTACTTCGCTCATGAGAAGAATCGTCCGGGGAAATGAGGTATTTTACCTGTACGCCGATTGGCTTGCTCATTTGATCTGGAATCATCTATGTTGCCGATAGCTGCTCAACCGTTCTCCGCCTATTTCAGTGCCATTGGTATCGGCTTGCTGATCGGTGTGGTGCGCGAGAGACAGCGACTACCGGAGGAGCACCTGCCGGCCGGGCTTCGTACCCACACTCTGGCGGCCCTTATCGGCGCGGTGGCATGGAATATTCATTACTTAGCATTTGTGACCGCGCTTCTGGCGGTATGTGTGCTTTCGTATGCGGCGTATCAACGCAGCAGTGATAAGCGTCCGGGGCAAACCGGCGAAATGGCGCTAATTCTTACCACCCTGCTGGGCGGTCTGGCTCACATGAGCGCATTGCAAGCCAGTGCCCTGGCCGTGGTAGTAGCGGTGCTATTGCTGGCGCGAAAAAGCCTCCACCGCATAGGCCGCGAATTACTGCAAGAACATGAACTACAAGATGGTCTGCTTTTGCTGGGCGCCGCTCTGGTGGTGCTGCCCTTGCTGCCGGACCGCGCAATTGACCCGGAGGGCGTGCTAAACCCGGCCAAGCTCTGGCGACTCGTCGTATTGGTAATGAGCATCAGCGCCGCCGGCCACGTCGCGTTACGGCTTGTCGGCAGCCGATGGGGCATGGCGATCGCAGGGTTTTTTGCCGGCTTTGTTTCTTCTACGGCTGCGATTGCCGGCTTCGGTCAGCGCGTCCGAAGCAATCCGAGATATCTTAACTCCAGCGTCGCGGCCTCGATGTTGGCTGCGTGCGCATCGTTGTTGCTCACCTTTCCGATTCTGGCGACAGTTTCGACGACCTTCATGCTGCAGATGTTGCCGCAATTAGCCGCATTCGGTGGTGTTCTGGCGGTTGGCGGATTACTGGGCTTACGTCAGGAAGAGCACCAGGGCGACTCCGCCTTGCCCACATCCGACAGCCGCATGTTTAGCCTATCCCATGCACTTTTGTTTGCCGCAGTGATCGCGATGGTATTGCTCATCTCGGTGTACCTACAAAAAGTATTCGGCGATAGCGGCGCACTACTGACTGCGGGTTTAGCAGCCTTAGTCGAGCTGCATGCAGCGGTCGCATCAATCGGGCAAATGGCGGCGAGTAAAAGTTTGTCCGATGAGTCTGCCCGGTGGGGTTTGGCGGCTGTTCTTTTTGCGAGCATCGTTGCGCGTAGCATCGTTGCCTTTATCAGTGGCGGTAAAGCATTCGGCGCGCGGGTCACGGCAGGGTTTGTTATCGCAATGCTCGCATTTATTGCCGCTGGCCTGATTTCCCCAATCAGATAATTCGCAGAGTGATCGCCTTGAGAGCTGCTTGCGTGCGATTCCGCGGATCAAGTTTCTCCAACACCTCAGTACATAGTTTTTCACCGTGCCTTCAGAGAGGTGAATTGTTCCGGCGACTTCACGATTGGAGTAATCCCCGGTAATCAGTCGCTAAATGGACACTTCGCGTTCGTTGAAACGATCCAGCGGCTCGTCCTGAATATGGCTCGCGCGGCCCACAACTCATACTGATGCGCTAGACATCGCCCCCTTCAACCCAACCTTCACCGGTACCTCGACTGAATACCTTGTCGGTATCCAACACATCACCGGCCGGGACCGGAGGAAGCGCCTGCAACCGTTCATAAATGGGTCGGAAATCGGGTCGGGTCGCCTCAAACAGCTGCTCGTAGTTTTCAATGACGAAGTAGGTTTTTTGAAACGTATCAATCCGATACTGGGTGCGCATGATGCGCTCCAAATCAAAGCCGATCCGATTCGGTGCATTCGAATCAAGACAGTGGATCGATTCACCTTTGGAGCTAACAATTCCGGCGCCGTAAATACGCAGGCCTTCGTCGGTGTTCATCAGTCCAAATTCAACGGTGTACCAATACAGCCGGGTTAGTTGCGCCAGGGCCTCCGGGCCGATGCCATGAGCCTTAACGCCGCCACGGCCATAAGCGGCCATGTAATCGGCAAATATCGGATTCATCAGCAGCGGCACATGCCCAAATAAGTCATGAAATAAGTCCGGCTCGGCCAGATAATCCAATTCCTCCGGTTTACGGATCCACCAGGTAACCGGAAATCGGCGATTAGCCAGATGATCGAAAAACGTCAGCTCAGGAAGCAGTCCTTCGACGGCGACCAGCTCCCACCCGGTCGTTTTTTTCAAGATGGTGTTGAGGTCGGAAAACTTAGGGATTTGGTCTTCACCCATACCCATGAGGTCTTGTGCCTCAAGAAACTCGCGGCAGGCCCGACCTTTAAGCAACTGGCGCTGGCGCTCGTAAAGCCGTTTCCACACATCATGGTCGACCGCGCTGTACTCAGACCAAGGCTGTTCCACCACATCCGTGGTGTACACCGGGACATAGCCTTTTTCGGTCATTTCGTGCTGGAGGCGGCGCGGGGTCTGCATCTTGGATTCCTAGTCGGTGCACTCACCACCAGAATACGCCTTTTTATTCGCAATTATTTGCGATAAATGAGCGAATTAAATGAATATGTGCAATATAAACAAGGCAATCAACATTATTGTGCAATAATATTGCATCATGAAAACAGACCGCGTTGACCAGCAAATTCTCGCCGCCTTGCTCAGAGAAGGGCGTTTGAGCAATGTTGAGCTGGCTGCCAAGGTGAATCTGTCGCCATCGGCCTGTTTGCGCCGCGTTCAGCGATTAGAGAGCGAAGGGATTATTACCGGTTATCGCGCCGTTTTGGAGCCTGGGAAAATGGGCCTGGGCCTGCAGGCATTTGTTCGGGTTCAGCTTAAATCGCATGAGCGTGAAGTGGTGGAGCGATTTGTCAGCAATGTGCAGCAGTGGGACGATGTAGTGGCTTGCCACGCGCTAACCGGCGAGATGGATTACCTGTTGCAAGTCTTGGTTTCGGACTTAGAGCACTTTTCACAGTTCTTGCTGGATAGTCTGCTTAACGACTCCGGGGTGGCCGACGTCAATACTAGTTTCGTGCTGCGCACGGTAAAGACCCGATAATTATTGGGCTAATGCGCCCAAAGCCTGAGTGCCCAGATTCTTTTCAACGCTCATCGGCTGAGCTGTGATAACCCGATTGCGACCGGCCTCCTTTGCCTGATATAGCGCTTTATCGGCCCGGTTAAGCATGCAACTAAATGCCTCGTCGCGCATATGCAAGGTGCTCAAGCCAATAGATACGGTCACCTCCCGCGGTCCCGGAGACAGCAGTAGCGGCGCAGACTCAAATCCACTGCGAATCCGTTCGGCAATCTCCAGGGCCTCGCGTTCTGGTGTGTGCGGCAGCAGCACAACAAACTCCTCACCACCGATACGAGCCAGCTGATCTTCTTTGCGGATTTGAAAAGATATGCGCGCAACCGTTGTTTTCAGGGCTTCATCGCCTACGGTATGACCAAACTCGTCGTTGATCTGCTTGAAGTAATCAATATCCAAAATGAGCAGGCTTAGTTCGTGCTCATGGCGTCGTGCTGCCGCCAGCGCGCGTTCGCCGATGTCTTCGAGTGCGCGACGATTCAGTACTTTTGTCAGGTGATCAATATGTGCTGCATGCAGCAACTGCGATTGCGCATACTCGGCGCACAGCAACAACATAATGAACGAACCGATTACCGGCAGTATTGCCAGGTAGCCGGCAAAGATTAATGGGGCCGCAACGATTTCAGGGGTCAGCAATGTCTCGGCGAGAAAGCGCAGCGCCAAAAACAAGATAACGGCAGCCAGTGCAAAGGCCATGGCTTTGCTGTTACGTGATAATCCGCTAAACCCTTCGTTAGAGATCGCGCGCAAACTTAATGCATTGATGGCGACCAGGCACAAGGTAAAGAAAAACATTTCCGCGCTCGCATGGGGCGATAGAAAACCAAACCAAAGCGAGCTAACCGCGCCAATTGTCACGATCAATGTGTACCAGCGCCGTTGAACCGGCCGACCATAAAACTCCGCCACCGCGCGTGAAAAAAACGCATTGCCGGCGAACAGCAAAACATTGGCAACGACCGCGCTCCAGATCGGTGGAATTTGCTCGCGATACATCAGTAAGCCAACCGCAGCGGAGAAAAATAGGCAGCCCTTAAGCCAGTGCATTAAGGACGACTGCTTATTTGCAGGAAAGGTGTGCAGTGCGAGGCGAATTAAAAGTACTAACACAAGCGTAATGAGCGCACTGAGCGCTGCAACGGTACGCATGTCAAAGGTGAACATCACGACAGCCCTGTCCTTAGTTTCGCTTCCCTAGGCGCATAGCATCGCACAAATATATGTTGAGCTTGCGTTGCGCTGCACTATTTTTCAGGGTCTTCATTCTTGGAATTCTCGCGGCTTTGAAGGCCTAACGCACGAGCAGGGAAATTCAGGACATTGTCCTGTGCATTAGGGGCCTTTTCGCCGCGCTTCCAAAGTATCGGAACATCTTTGGGTGCCGATAGTTCAAGTTCAGTCTGATCCGCCGACGGACCCTCGAGTTCTTCAATTTCCCAGCTATAGGGCCGCCGTGGCGGCGCCGGGTCGCGGTAGCGAAATAAAAACGCGGCCAATACGCCAGCAGCCGCACCGCTGAGGTGATATTCCCAGGAAATACCGAACTCGCGCGGCAGCACGGTCAATAACATGCCGCCGTATAGAAAAAACGCCAGCATCCCTGCGCCCAATGCCGGCCGATCACGGCGCAGCAGCGCGAGCGCAAACAACAGAAAAAACATGCCGTGAGTCAGGCCACTAGCCCCCAAATGCAGCGATGGACGACCGAGCAACCAGGTGCCCAGACCAGAGAGAATCCAGATGAGTGGAAGCGCCCGCAGGCTGGTCTTCGGGTAAAGCGTGCCAAGCAGAGTCCCAAGAACCATCAGCGGTACCGCATTGCCGGCCAAATGCGCGAAATCCCCATGCAGCAACGGGGCGAATACAACTCCGATCAAGCCGAATGCATCCTGCGGTCGGATCGCCAGCAAGCGCAGTTCAGGCCAGACTTGCGATGCGAAGAACACTCCACCTAGAAACACCACAAAGGCCATCGCAAAAGTCAGCGCCTTAGGTAGGCGCTGCTTTTGCCGCAGACGGTGTTGCGCTATTTGTTCGTCGGTCGCGAGTATATGCATTTGTCAGATGTAGTGCCCGCAATCGAAATTACAAGTGTGCCGGGTCAGTGGCTTTCGCCGGCGCGCGGTGCAACCCAGAAGCTCAGCACCATAGATGCGCTGATCAATGCGCCAACGACGCCCAGCGACAATCCGATCGGAATCTTGAACAGATCAATCATCAGCATCTTCGCACCAATGAAAATCAGGACCATAGCCAGGCCGTAGGCCAACAGATGGAAGCGTTCAGCCATGCCCGCCAGCAGAAAATAAAGAGCGCGAAGGCCGAGTACCGCAAACACATTCGAACTTAGAACAATAAACGGATCCATCGTGATCGCAAAAATTGCCGGGATCGAATCCACCGCAAAAATAATGTCAGTGACACCAATCATGATCAGTACGAGAAAGAGCGGTGTGAATACACGTTTGCCCTGTTCAACAATCCATAGCTGCTCGCCATGGAAGCTACGCGTCAGGTTCAGGTGACCGCTGAGCCAACGCAATACGGGATTGTTCTCAAGATTGACGCTTTGGCCCGCAGCCCAAAGCATTTTTCCTCCAGAGAGCAATAGTACGGCGCCAAATACGTACATTAGCCAGTGAAACTTCGCCAGCAGCGCGGCACCGATCAAAATGAGAATCGCGCGCAAAATGATCGCGCCAAGCACACCAAATATGAGCGCCCGCTGTTGGTACTGCGGAGGGACTGCAAAATACTGGAACAGCATTAGGAAAACAAAAATATTGTCGATCGACAGACTTTTCTCGACCAGATAGCCGGTCAAAAACTCCAAAGCCACACGCTGTGCGTCTACGGCGGGCATCTGCCCCTGTAAATAGATCCACAGGCCTAAATTAAACAGCAGCGCCAACGCGATCCAGGCCAGCGACCAAATGAGAGCCTCGCGCATTGAGACCTGATGCGGCCCATTGCGATTTAAGACCAGGATATCCACCACGACCGCAATCACTACGAAAAGTGAAAAAACGAGCCAAACGGCGGGTTGTGCAATTGATTCCATGGGTGCTCCGAACGTTACCGGCAAAAAGCCCTTCGCCGAACAGGCGAAGGTCTTGCTCACAAAAGCATGGATACTTTTGCCTGCCGGACCGGAGCATGGGCTCGTATTGACGATATCGGCAGCGGGAGCTACTCCCCTTCTGCGCGAATAGTGCCACAAAAACGGGCTAAAAATGTGATGAGCCCGTAAAATGCCGGAATGACACAGACAAGCGAAATGCCGGTCGTCCGGTTAAAAATTGAACGCCGCTCCACCCACCCCTGGATCTTCCAGAAAATGGTGGAAAAACCGGTTGAAAAACCGCGCCCGGGCAGCATTGTTGAAATTATAGACCGCGAAGGCCAATGGAGCGGCTATGGCTTCTATAACGGCCATTCACGCATTGCCTTGCGCGTATTGAGCACAGATCGAAATGAGTCGATCAATCAAGCCTGGTTTGAAAAGAAAATTGCGGACGCGCTGTATTTGCGCCGGGATTTGTTACGCCTGGACGACACGACGGATGCGTGGCGCGTATTTCATTCCGAAGGCGATGGCATCTCCGGCTTGGTTATTGATCGGTATGCAGACTTGCTCGTGGTTGAGTTCTTCTCTGCGGGCGCATTCCGCCATCGCGAATGGATTTTCACCGCACTTAAAAATCAGTTCCCCGGTTGTCGTTTGTATTGGTTCGCTGAAAAACATGTGCAAAAACAAGAAAGCTTTGATTGCCACGATCAGCCGGCGCCAGAGCCCAGTGTGATTACTGAAAACGGCGTGAAGTTTAGGGCCAGCCCCGGTTGTGGTCATAAAACCGGGTTCTTTGCAGATCAACGCGATAATCGCGCATTGCTGAGCAGCGTAACCCGGGACGCTCGCGTTCTGGATTTGTGCTGTAACTCAGGTGGCTTCGCCCTGTACGCGGCAAGCAAAGGTGGCGCCAAGGAAGTCATCGGTATCGATCTGGATGAGGAAATTCTGGAGATCGCCGCGCAGAATGCACGCTTAAACCAAGTGCGTCCACGCTTTATTCAAGCCGATATTTTTCATTGGCTACGCGATGCAAACAATAATGGCGAAGAGTTTGATGTCGTCATTCTGGACCCGGCAAAGATGACCCGTGATCGCGAACAAGTGATCCCGGCGCTAAAAAAATATCTGGATATGAATAAGCTGGCGCTCTCGGTGGTCAAGACCGGCGGGTTTTTCATGAGTTGTTCGTGCACCGGATTGGTCAGCGAAGAACAGTTTCTGGACATGATTCGCCGCGCCGCGTTTTTCTCCGGGCGCACGGTCCAGGTGCTTCAGGTTTCTGGCGCGGGAGCCGATCACCCATTTATGGCTCATGTGCCTGAGAGCCGATATCTCAAAGCTGTGTTGTGCCGCGTAGTCAGCTAAGCGAGCACTGGTAGTGAGCTTGGGTAATTCGGCGCGACCGGCTCGAGCAGCGGCATTCTGGTTTGTGTGGATTACGGTCGCCTTAGACATTCTGGCGATCGGCATCATCATCCCGGTGTTGCCGCATTTGATAAAGCAGTTTGCTTTTGACTCAACCGCTGAAGCGGCATTTTGGGTCGGTGTTTTCGGTAGCAGTTTTGCATTGATGCAATTTTTGGCCTCTCCGGTACAGGGCGCGCTGTCTGATCGCTTTGGTCGGCGCCCGGTAATTTTGCTGTCCAATTTGGGTCTGGGATTAGATTTCATATTAATGGCGGTCGCCGGCAGCCTACCCATCCTCTTTCTGGGGCGGGTGCTTTCAGGTATCTCATCAGCGAGCATCAGTACTGCAAATGCCTACATTGCGGATATAACGCCAGCAGAAGGTCGGGCAGTGGCGTTCGGTCGGCTGGGCGCGGCGTTTGGCATTGGTTTCGTGCTGGGGCCGGCGTTGGGTGGGGTTCTGGGCGAGGTGGACATACGCCTGCCGTTCTGGATCGCTGCGGGCTTGG
>CBDUOG010000007.1:0-52904 GCA_965368785.1 uncultured Gammaproteobacteria bacterium
CCCGAAATACCTTGCCCAAACCCACTGACGCCTTGATTGCCTGTCGGCGCTAGTGCGGCCGGTTTACTCGCTGCCACCGCAGCGGATCCCGAACGATAATCCTGCACGCTAGAAATAGCGTTACTCACAACAGGCATGTATTGATTCATCGTGGCATCGCTTTCTGAAAGCGTCCAAAACCGCGCGCGTAAATCCTTCTTCCGTGCGATGCTCACCATGATGGTGAACGCTTGGCCTTCTATTTCAACAGCGCCCACACCCTGGCAAAAAGACCATCCGCTATCGACGCTTTGCACTTGGCACGTCGGTCGCTTAAGCCATTTGGGAAACTCAGTAAGTGCCTGAGTAAAATCGCTCTGTATGCTTTGCTTAACCGTACTCACCGGGTCGACCATCATCAACAATGACTTACCGCGCTTTAAATCTTTGGGTGAGGCGTGAATTACGCCATTTTCAGAAGCGCGCGACCAATTGCCGGGTAGCTCTAACCACGTGTTGTCGGAAGCAAAACCAGCGCTAATGGATGAGAGCAGAATGCCTAGAGCTATAGCCACACATCTGAACGGGATCGATTTGCTGCGCATATGGACCTACTTCATGAAGGGCCGAAGCTGATGAGTCTAGCGCAGCTTATTAGGCAAGTTAAAGGGGATGGAGGGGGTTAATTGGCGGATTAGATTGACGACATTAAAGGGGGCGGAGGAAATAATGTCCTCCGCCCCGAAAATCGCATCAGTTGCATACCGCCATTACAGTGGGAATATGCATTCTGTAGCGACTACTCAGTTGCCGTTGCCCGGCACAAGCGGCCAACTGGGCTGCGGCAACATGCCTTCAGGTGCAGGCGTTACGTTTCCACCTATTTTGTCGTAGTCCATTGCACCGACACTCATCATCAGATTCATCGATTGTTCGGGATCAACCAAAATCACCATCGGACCACCAGGTCTATTTTCATCAAACGTCCATCGGGTGACGACCATCTCAACGGGTGTGTCAGAAAACCGAATGTTAGACCCCAGAACCGATGCAACACGAGCGACGCTAGCTGCATCCACGACGAACGGATCCTGGTAATCCGGATCGACGTATTCCTCATCTTTCGGTGGCGTTGTGTCTACCGTGTTGCAGGAAGATTCAGATTTTCCACAACTGGTATGACTTGACGTGGTGCTGCAAGTGCCAGATGCGTCACAGGACTTGATCGTTTGATCAGACTCCGTACCTGTTCGATTGCCGTCCTTATCGTAAGTGTGCTGGGTCGTGGTATGGGTCGAAGTAGTACTGCCGTCAGAATTAGTCTGGTGATTGCTTGTATCGGATTTAGTTTCACGGCCACCGGAGTCGAGCTCTTTGTAGCTCGTATAGAGGTTTTCTGAGCCATCACCATCTTCCGAGTGCACAGAGTAAAACGTCGAGGAGCCTGTCTTGTTTCCGTCTGAGTCAAAACTGTTCTGATAAACATACACTTCATTGCCATCTGAAAAAGTGCCGAATTGATCAAGACTGGAATCAGTATAAATCGTCTGGACGGTACTCCATCCATCATCTGTCCTGCCAAAGTCCGCGCTAAAATCGTACGTCTTATCACGATTTTTACTCGTCTCAGAGAAAAATGTGATCGCGGCCAAACTCGGCCCATTGGAGCCACCCGCACTGATCAATCCCATGGGAATTCCCGCAACCATCGCGGTACCACCGAAACTGTTGGAAACCTCAATTCCGTTCGACCCATTAGGCGTAACGCTAATGCCAAAAGAAGAGTTCAAACCATAACTACTAAGCAATTCGGAAGAAATACCCAGACTGTTTAGAGTGTCGTTTCGAGCAGGCAATGCGTCTTTGTTTTTTGAAAGACTTGAGCCGTCCGGGAAACTAGTAGGTAACACCACAACTTGCGCAAGATTCATTTCAGCCGAAGGAAGCTCACGACGCAAAACCAACTCAGCTTGCAGCGCCGGCCCAGGCTTGCTGCCTGCATCATAGGGATCGGTTCCTGCCGCTAACTCATCCAAGTCACTCACACCATCCGCATCTGAGTCGCGAGCGGCATAGGTGAGCACACAAAGCTGTGCATTGCAGTTTCGAATTAACAGCTCCTGATCACTCGCTACCGCCGGCATGGCTCCAATTGCCAAAAGAAACCCGGCAGCCAATAGCGTCTTATTTCTCCACATACTTGCGTGTTCTGCATTCATGATTACATGCTCCTTTGCATAATGTTTTAGACAAACACAGGCCCGACCCCAATCAATTTTGGAGTTGCTGTGCTTGGTTTTAGAGCGCACAAATCCCACGTCTTTGCCAAAAGCAAAAACTAGAACGTGATACGCAGACTAGGGCTGTGTTGCATCCTCTATTCCGTTGATGGACGCAAAGTTAGGTCAACCCAAATATTAAGAACGAGAATTCAAATTATCAGCGGCCATTCCAAGAACGCTAAGGGCAACCGAGACAAACCGACCTAGAGAGTTACAGGCTGAATCGGACGATCGGGAATAATTGGGCACGCTAACTATCTGGTGTTAGCCTACCCTGCTCCTCAGCGCAGACTAATAAAAGACCAAGTTATTTTCGGTGAGTCGTTTGCGCTCAATGCCGATTCGCGTGCCCGCGTTCAAGCCATTGTTTGTATAGCGATCGTGCGCCTGGTCACGCCACTGCATACGCGATAACTGTCCGAGCTTAATTCGCTCAACGGCAAACGCTAGGTGGCCACAGGACTTTTGCGGTTCGATTAAGCCCAGTTCGGCGTAGATTCGGTGCGCTGCGTCGATCGATATGAGTTGATGCGTGCGCTCATGCTCATGCAGCGCAGTCTGCGCCTCTAACCACTTAGTCATATCGCGCTCATCCGGCGCCGCCTGCGGATGCCAGCGCGGCAAGCTGGTTGTTATATCAACGTCGACTCGATAGGACTGAATCTTGCAAAACCCTTCCAGTTCTTCCGCCACATACTCAATGACAAAACTGGACTGAGTCAGCGCCGCTGAGTGCTTGGTATGCCCGGCTTCACCCATGTCAACGGCTCTTTGATTTAATTCATCATTGAGCCCCTGCAATTCTTGAGCATGCAGACTGTAGTACGAGGTGGTGAGGTTGATGTTTGCGCCGACCGAATCAAACGGTTGTATCGCGAACGCAAGCAACAATACATACATCAATAGGCATCCTTATTTCGACCCTGCCGCATGAACTTACCACGCCAACCCAATCCGGGGGAGGGAGCCGGCATTAGCGCGCTCACAGCGGCCTGTTATGTTCTTAGACGTTGAAACGGGCGCAATCGTCGCAACGCGCTAAGAGGGACTGAGGGCATTAATCAAGACAACCCTTCCACCCCCAATTTATTGCCGCCACTTAATCGAGCAACCCATACTAGGCGCTTGCTCGGCCGGGCCTATGCCGGTCTTTGCGATCTGGCGCATGGCCTTAAGTAGCTCGGGTACCCGAACGCCCGCAGCGCTCATGCCCACATCATCCAAGCGGCCGCGATACTGCAGCTCAGCTTTGGCGTTAAAGCCAAAGAAGTCCGGCGTGCACACCGCGCCGTAGGCCTTGCCCACCGATTGATCTTCGTCGACTAGATAGGGGAATTTAAACCCGTGGGTTTGCGCAAAGAGTTTCATGTTGGCCGGCGAGTCGGCTTCATAGTTTGTGTAGTCATTCGACATAATTGCCAACACGTTGATGCCCTCGCTCATCAGCTGGGCGGTGTCAGCGGCCAGGCGATTGGCGACGCGCTGTACGTAGGGGCAATGGTTGCAGATAAACGCAATCAACAAACCCTCTTTGCCCAATGACTCGCAAAGCGAATACGATTTGTCCTCGGCATCCTTCAAGGTGAAATCAGGCGCCTTCCAACCAAAATCGCAAATGGGCGTGTCGAGTTTCATTACGGTCTCCATCCGAAGCGGTTTATGGCTTAAATACTACGCCACATAACGCAACAGATCTAAAGCGATCCGATAATGGGGACGAGTGGGATTAAATTTTCTGCACCATGTTTTGCATTCCATCAAGCACTAGCCTTTCGACGTGATCGGCGTACTATCCATCTAGATCGAGTTAATGCGAGGTTCGGATGCATCCATTCAGATCGGCCCTGTTGCTTGCCGCGGTACTAACGGCCTGTGCTGCAGCACCTCGCGCCCTTGAACAAAGTAGCCTCGATTCAACAACCAAGGCCCATGCGCGCCAGTGCTTTAGCGCTGAAGCGTGGCCTGAGGCCGATCAGCTGTTTCGCAACGATCCTTATTGGTTAGGCGGAGACGGCGCGTCTTCTGCACTGCTCAGTGAGAACCGAAGGCTTTGGATGTTTGGTGATAGTTGGATAAGCACCGATGGCAAAGGCAATCGCCGGCAGGCGCATATGGTCAGCAATTCCTTGGCGATTCAAACCGGCAGCGACCCCAGCACGTCGACAATGAAATTTTATTGGGGCCGCAAAAAAGACGGCAGCCCGGATGCGTTTTTCCCCGATCGCGCAGCTGAGCGTTTGTGGCTGGGTAATGCGGTGCGGGTTGGCGATCGACTGATTCTGTTTTTTAATCGGGTGGGCTCCAGCGATAGCGGTCTGGGATTCCAATCGATGGGCTGGGCCGCAGTGATGGTGCTTAACCCGGATGCCCAGCCGAGCGACTGGCAGCTTGAGTCGATTGATACACCCGAAAACCCGATGAATGTATTGCTCGGTTTTGCTGCGGTGATGCAACGCGGAGACTACGTCTACGCTTTTGGTTCGGAAGACCCCGACAAAAGCCATCCGATTTATGCGGTGCGCTGGCCAAACGCGTCTGTTGAAGCGGGCGATTTAATGCAGCCATTGTGGTGGGCCGGTAAGCAGCACGCCTGGGTAAGCGATGCAAACAAGCATCTGGCCCAGCCTCTTTTTGGTAGCGGCGCATCTGAGCTCAGCGTGCACTGGGATAAGCCAACACAGAACTTTGTGGTGATACAAACAGTCGGATTCGGCGCGGCGGATATCATGCTGCGCAGCGCTGCAACTTTGGGCGGCGAATGGTCGGAGTCGACGTTTTTATTTCGCCCAGGCGAGTACAGCCGACCCAAGGCCATGATCTACTCGGCTAAAGCGCATCCGCATTTAACCGGGGCCGATTTAGCCCTCACCTATGCCACTAATAGCTTTGATTTCGCAGAGCATCTGAGCGACCCGGAAATCTACTATCCGCACTTTGTCCGGCTTAATCGCTGCGAGGCTCACAGCAGGGAATAAAGGCCTTGGCCGCGCCCGGCAAATCTCCACCGTGCTAATGGTGTTTGGCATCACCATGGTATTTGTCAGTCTGTCGCAACTCACGGTCATTCTCGCGGTGGTGAATATTCTGCTGTTCCCGATTGCACTGATCCTGCTGGCGATTTTCTTCCTCAAAGGCCCGCACACGGTCGAAGTGGTTTGAGCCTCTCCCCTGCTTAATGCTTAAGCGCGAAAGGCCCGGCATCTACCGGGTCTTTTTCTATTATGTGTCCGGCAATCAAAACTTATTGCGTTGCACTAATAGACACGCGGCGATTTCACCCGCGTTCCCTGCTTGTCACCGGATATCGCGCCGACTAATGCGCGCATCAGCTTTCCACACTTAACAATCCGCTGATTGAGTATTGAAAATCCCTATTAAATGGAGGAAGCCATGTCAGAGACGGACGTAGCAAATGTACATATCACCAACGATGAATACCTAGTTATTAATGAAGAAGGCAAGCAGCTTGCGCATTTCGATTGGGTCGAGCGCAACTACGCGCTGGGCGGACTGAACCACGAAGGCAAAGCCGCACTACTCACCATTAATGACGGCCATGGCCGGCAGATGTTCCGGCTGAATGCGGAGACCGGTAATTTGACCATTGGCGGATTAAACCCGGAGCGTAAGCAAGACGGCGACCTTATCTTGAACAGCCAAGTTGGCCGCGAACGGATCCGATTAAGCGCCGGAGATGCCAAACTATGGCTCGGCGGCGCGGATGTGCCCGGCACGCTGGAAGTGCGCAACGCGCACGGTGAAACCGCGATTACTATGGACGGCGATAACAGTGACCTGACTGCCGGCGGCAATGGCAGCAGTGGCCGCTTAATGGCCAGCAACGCCGATGGCAAGGTGACCGTGGGCCTGGATGCCAGCTTGAGTGCCCTATTATTGCGGGCACCCAACGGCAAGATATTTAAAGTTACTGTCAGCAACACCGGCGAGCTCACAAGCAGCGCGCTTTAAACCGTTCGACCTACCGGATGGCCGGGCCTTGGCCCGGCCATTTTCTTGCCTGCATCAACGGTTAGGATAGCCCGAGCAAACATAAACGCCCGCTAAGCGGTTTCTGAATATTAAGATGGGCGGTCATTCCGGCCAAATTGGCTGGTGCTAAGCTGGCTGCGCATTACAAGCGATTCCTTAAGGAGGAAATCCATGAGCGCTCGAGTCATTGTATTCAGTGTTTTAATGCTTGTTAGTTTTGCTGCTTTTGCTTCGAAAAGTCCTGCACCCGCCGCAGTCGAAAAACCCGTATCTGAAGCAGCCGTTGCCACCGCACCTACCAGCGAGAGCTTGGTGGCAAACCCTGATCAAGACTGCGATGGTGTCGCGTGCACCAAAAAAGATGACGACTGCGATGGCGTCGCCTGCCCCAAGCCTGCCTGCGTTGGCGCAGACTGCCCTGCTTCTAGCGATCAACCTGTCCCATCAGGCATGGCGATCAACGAAAAAGGCCTGCCTGGCGAAAAAGGAACTAAGAAGAAAACCAAGTAAGTCTCTCTGTTCAATCCGTATGTATGCGGTCTCACTTCACAAGGAATAACTCGATGAATATACACGTCATGCTGTTTAGTGGTTTATTAATGGTTAGTTCTATTGCACTGGCCTCGCCAGGCACAGCGCCTCCGGCCACCGAGAAACCCGCTGTCCAAGCAGATGCCGCCAGTGCGACACCGGCCTGTGCGGATAACGACGATGCCTGCAAAAGGGATCAGGATTGCGATGGCTCAGCCGACTGCCCTGCCACGGGCACGGCGGTTCCTGCCGGGAAAATGGCAATTAATGCAAAAGGCCTACCCGGCAAGAGCTCAAGTAAAAAAGAAAACCAAGCGCATAAGTAATGATCCGCGGACGGAGAGGATTAATTCGATTAACCCGCTCCGTCCCTCACCACTTTAACTTGGAATTCACCGGCTCAGCGTTATGTTGCGCATAGTGCCGTTCGAGTCCAAACCGATGAGCAAATATCAAAAATCCGACGAGGCTATTTCGCGTCTCGACCCCATCCAATACCGGGTGACCCAGGAAGGTGGCACCGAGGCGCCGGGCACCGGCAAGTACTTGCATAACAAAGCCGCCGGCATTTATGTCGATATTGTTTCGGGCGAACCTCTGTTCGCTTCGTCCGACAAATATGAGTCTGGCTGTGGTTGGCCCAGCTTTACCAAGCCCATCGTGCCGGCGCATGTCAGCGAATTACGCGATACCAGCCACGGCATGATCCGCATTGAAGTACGCTCAAGCCATGGCGACAGTCATCTCGGGCATGTGTTCCCGGATGGCCCGGCGGATCGCGGCGGCCTGCGCTATTGCATCAATTCGGCGTCATTACGTTTTGTGCCACGCGAAGAAATGCAGGCGCAGGGCTATGGCGAGTATCTGGATCAGGTGGACGAATAATCGACTCGGTTACTCTTTTTGCCAGCCCCCTGTTCTTTTCTTGTTAATTAACAGGCGCAGAAACTTGCGCTTGCAGCTCCTGTAAATAGACGTACCACTCGCGCTCTATTTTATCGACCGGACCCAGCATTTTTTCGAACTCTCCTAAGGAACCACCCTCTTTGATTAACGGACGATACGCACCGGCGTACTTGCCATTATCGTAATGCAGCAGGAAATGGCTCAGGCTCCAGTAGTGAATGTAGTAACGATTGAACTCACTATCTTTTTCCGGCCCGCCTTCGCCGCTGATGATTACGCGCAAAGGAATGATTTGGCCGCTCGCAATATCGTCCTGTAAGGCACCGCTAAGCTTTAAATCAGCCAACCACCAAATCGGATACGTGCTGCGATCAATTTCGCCGAGACTGATGTCATTTAAGTTCAGCTGACTACTGGAAAAATAACTGGCGATACCTTCATTGATCCAGGGCGCCAAGCGCAAACCCATCCACTCGCGATTAAGCTGATGCACCGCTTCATGCATCATCCAATGACAGCAATTACCCTTGTCTGAAAAATACGCGTAACTATACGGTGGCTTGTAATAAGCCTCGGCCCATACTGGCGCCGGGCTATTGGCATGGAATTCATCCTGATTCTTATACAAGATAATTTTGTAGCGCTCAGCCCGACGATATCTGGGCGTCATTCCAGCAAAAAACTCATTGTAGGTCTGATGCAGGATTTCAAGATTTTTACCCATGCGTGCGGTCTGCTCAATGGGCGCAGTTGAGCGAATATCAAAATATTCGGTCTGGGCTTTAATCGCTGAGGGACTGATGGCATCGGGCCCATACTTGGGAACGTTATCCGGTCCTGTTTTAACCGGCGCCGCTGATTCGATAAAAAACGACGACAGCAGCCATAAGGCTAAAAGCACCGCAACAACCGTCAGAACGAGATTAAATTTATTATTCACGCTATACACCGATTAGAAAACCCTAGCTGGCTAAACTAGTACGCCCAATGCCCTAAATCAATCAATACCCGTTGCTATGGGCTAAGTAGTAGATAACCGGGAAAGCACAGCCCTAAAGTTGCCGCCGGGCACAGCCGTTTGGTGCATCTGATGTTCTTCGCCCAGCACGGCGCCTTGCACCCGCAGGGCTAGGCAGGAACCGGCCCCGATCGACCTGCAAAGCGAGTCCATTACAAGCAATTGGACCGATAAGGACGAGACCGACACTCGCTGGCCTTGAGCTGGTTGGCCAAATATTCAAATTTTTCCGTATTGCTTTGACCAGAGTTAACAAGTCAATCGACGCTTTTTTGTATTAATTCAGTGCATCTGGGCCTGGAACCGTAGAAAATACACGTGATAAGGAGATTAGGGCGACTTATGATCGAAACGAGCTCGGATGAGTCGTTACGCATAGATGAAGAACTAAAAAGTGTAAATCGGTTGCAGTTTAAGAACGAATCGCTGGAAGATTCATTCCAAAAGCAATTCGTTGAAGAAAATGTGCACCGTCATCGCATATGCCTGATTATCGGCATAGTCGCAATTTTTATTTTTCTGATTCAGGATCTGGCAATATTCCCGTCAGAGAGTCTGCGTGCCTACCTGATTATTCGTCTGGGCATTTGCCTGCCGTTCTTGATTTTGGCGTACCTGGTCAATCGCAGCCCGAATATGCGCCGCCATACCACGCAGTGGATTCTGTCGGCGGTTTTAGTATTCGGGCTGGGTACTGTCGCGATTATTGCGCTTAATCATATGCACAACCACGAAAGCCCGTATGAAGGTGTTTTGCTAATGATTATGGCGACCTATTTCCTGGTCGGACTCGACTTTCGCACCGCATCATTGTGTAGCTTGCTGATCACGGCCAGTTATACGTTTTTCGTTCTAGCCGACCTACCCAATATTCCTGATGGCAGCTACAACCTGTCGTTTCTGGCGCTCACTATCATCATCGGTGCTGGTGGCGGGTACAGCATCGAAAAGCAGCTACGGATCAATTACCTCAATAACAAAAAACTCAGCCTGCTATCAGAAACCGATGGCCTGACCGGCCTGTTGAACCGTTCCGCGCTGGAACTAAAACTACACCAGGCGATCTTGTCGACCCAGAGAGACAAAGAAGGCATGTTGGTATGTCTGATCGATATCGACTCATTCAAACAATATAACGATCACTACGGCCACCCATCCGGGGACGCCATTATTCAGGCAGTCGGATTGGCCCTGCAGCGCTGCTGCAAACGTCCTTTGGATTTCTGTGCGCGCTACGGTGGTGAAGAGTTTGCCTTGGTGTGGCACCCGACCAGTCATATGTCGGTCACGCGCATGATTGAAACGGTGCAGCATGAAATCGCTGATCTTAAGATCCCACACGCCAAGTCCAAAGTTGCTAAGTTCATTACGGTGTCTGGCGGGGTTGCCTATGTCGAGCCCAGAGAAACATTAACCAATAGCCAGGTTCTTGAATGGGCTGATGAAGCGTTATACGACGCGAAGAATTCCGGCAGAAATCAGTTCAAAGTAGTGTCCTATGCTGCCAAGTCCGAAGAGCCGGAGCTTGATCTCAAAGTTTCAAGCGATTGATCGCTGAATCATTGTGTAACTAAGCGCTACTTATGGCACCTAAAATCAGACGCTCCTCGTAGCAAACCATCTACTAACCCTATCCACCTACAAAACTGTGACCCAGCAGGCAGCTAGTCCAATGACCTCGCGCTGCGGAAGGGTTACTCTATAAACGCCCCGAATACGAATTAAAACGATGCGCCACTGGCTCCAATCTAATCATTCCAATTCACACGCCTCATGATCACGTTGCACTTTGAGCGTGGGGTGGCCGTATTCACAGGGACCGGTTCAGTGAGCGTGACTGAAATTATGGACGCCCTGCAAAACTATGTTGCGCATCCTAAGCGAATCGATCGCATGCCGGGCCTGTGGGATGCGCGGGAAGCGGATGTTTCCGCGCTGACCATGTCTGACTTTAAGCTACTCGCCGATGCCTACGCACCACACGTGCACCTGCTGGCGAAAAAAGTCGCCATTATCATTGCCACCCATGGACAGTTTGAGTTGGCCGAAACCTGGCAGACTGCCTCGGCTTTCAGCGCGCCGCAAGAGCGCTGGATATTCACGACAACCGAGCCGGCTATGGAGTGGTTGCTGGCGACTTAAATAGCTCTTTCGTTCACGTCCCAAGCGAATTACACTCAGCTCAACGCCAATCCAGGTAGCCGCTGCGCATGAAAACCATCATCCGAAACATTCTAGCGCTTGTCACCGGACTCATCGGTGGCAGCGCAGTTAACATGGCCTTGATCAGCCTAGGCCATGCAGTGATTCCGTTGCCCGAAGGCGCTGATGTATCCAGCATGGAATCTTTGGCGGCTAGCATGCCTATGTTTGGGCCCGAACAATTTATTTTTCCGTTTCTAGCCCACGCTCTGGGCACATTCGCCGGCGCCGCATTGGCTGCGCTCATTGCAGCGAGCTACAAGGCCAAATTTGCTTACGTCATTGGTATCGCATTTTTGGCCGGTGGCGTAATGATGGTGCTTCAATTGCCCGCGCCCATGTGGTTCAACGCTCTGGATTTGGCGCTTGCCTACCTTCCGATGGCGTGGCTGGCGACAAAAGTGACAATCAGAAAGAATTGATCGGGCAAAAACGCGTCACCGGCGGAATCAGGCAAAAGGGGCGACGCGACTGTCAGGGCAAGCACTAACTAAGTCAAAAAATACGGCTCGACTATGCCTTTGATTTTATGCGTCATCGGCTGGCCGCGGCGGTCCAAAGCCTTGCCGAACGGCACGCGGATCCAACCCTCGCTTACGCAAAACTCTTCGACGTTTTTGCGCTCTTCACCGTTAAAGCGAATGCCTATGCCGCGCTCCAACAACTCGGCATTGTAAAACGGGCTTTTCGGATTAACATCGAGGCGATCGGGCATTGAATCGGTCATGGCAAGCTTCTTGAATTAGGACAGCCTCTATTATGGCAGAGCTGCACAGCCGCAAAAAGAAATTCAGAAGTAGCGGCCAGCTTTTTAACTCCGATAGCCGAACCGGAGCTCAGCGCCTCATCGGTCCTCTTGATGTTTTTTGCTCTTTTCATCAACGACGACACAATTCCGACCCGCGTGCTTTGCTGCGTAGAGGGCCTTATCGGCCGCATTGATCAACGACTCTATGTCGGCATGTGGGGGCGCCGAGGCAATGCCAGCACTCAGGGTCGAGCTGAAACTATCATTCAGGTAAACATGACTGATCTCAGCAAAGAATTGGCGTAACTCGTCAATCAGATGATGCGCTTGCTCGACATCGGCATCCCTGAGAATCAGGGCAAATTCTTCGCCACCGTAGCGGCCGACGACATCTGATTTTCGCAAGCGTTGTTTGAGCAAGCGGGCAAGACCCTTGATGACCCGATCGCCGACTGGGTGCCCATACTTGTCATTTACTGATTTGAAATGGTCAATATCAACCATCACAAAGCAGAGATTGCCCCCGCTGCGGCGCGCGTGCTCCAAATCAGATTCAAGAGTGAGTTTAAGCGCAATATGGTTGAGCAAGCCGGTTAAACTATCGAGTCCCATTAAGTTTCGTAGTGAGCGAAAGCGCTCGACGCGAAATTCAATTGCAGCAATCAGATGCTGATCACTAATAGGCTTGTGCAGGAAATCGTCTCCGCCAACACTCATCGCCTCAAGTTGCTGACTCAGACCGGTTTCCGTTGAAAGGTAAACGATCGGGATATTGATGTGCGCCGGATTCTGCCGGATTACCTGTGCCGCATCCACGCCGGAACAATGAGGCATATGCAAGTCCATTACGATCAATTCAGGCTTAAATGTCGTAATTACATCCAGTAACCGTGATGGCTCATCCAGCGATTCGGCAATCATGCCACTGGCTTGCAGAACCGTCGCATAATGCTCTCCCAACAACGAATCATCATCAACGACTAAAATCCGATACGGTGTTTGATCACCGCGACCAGTATTTCGGTCAATCACGTCAACCAGGGATGAGAAATCGAGCGGTTTTGTTAGGTAAGCCGTACCTCCAGCTCGAACTGCGGCCAGACGCGCCTTCCAACTACTATCACTCGAAATGAATATAATCGGCGGCGCTGTTAACCCGTGCTTGAATAGTTTTGCTGCAAAACTTGGCCCTTCAAATAAGTATTGTTCCAAATGCACGTCAATAACGAGCGCACCAGGGACTTTGTTCTTCAACGCTTCAGCGAGCGCTGATTCTTCCGAAAATATTTGTGAATGAAACCCGAAATTCAATAATTGCCGGCGTATTTCTTCGCCCAGAGTGGGGTCATCTTCCAATACATAGATAAGCGGTGCTTCAGACTCAGTTCGACGTGGCTTAACAACCGGGCCGCGAGTAGCCGGCTCTTCGGGACCCCTCGTGGCGCATTCGATCAATTCGTCGTATTGGCTAAGCATTTGCTTGAACGGCTGCTCTCCTGCTTTCGCGGATTCCTCACGCAATAGCAGCTCAAACTGCCGTGCAAGAAGACCCAGTCGCTGGTATCCGAACGTGCCCGCAGATCCGGCCAAACTATGAATAGCCTGCAGTAAGTTAGCAGCGCTATTGTTCTGCCCACCGTCGGACTCAAACGCCCGCCAATGGTCTCGAATCTGTGCCATTCGCTGCGGTAGTTTCTTACGAAACTTATCCTGCAGCGCTTGCAGCTTCGCCTGCTTCGCAGCTAATTGATTATCGGCCATCGCGCGCCTCATAAATACGACTAATCTGATCACCCAATCGCATCGGATCAAACGGCTTAGCGATGACTCCGATAGCGCCCAACGCCATCAGCTCATTCACTTCGGCGGGCTGGACTTTAGCCGTCATAAAGATTACCGGGACCCCTGACAGATGCTCCAGTTCGCGCAGATTTCTAAGCGTCGTCGGACCATCCATTCCCGGCATCATCACATCGAGCAAAATTAGATCAGGGCAGAAGTCTTTGGCCGCGAGAAGTGCATCGCCACCGGATGCACATTGAGTAAGATTGAACCCCTCGTCCTCGAGCGCAAAGCTTGTTACTTCGCGAATGTCCCTTTCATCTTCAACATGTAATACACGCAGCGCCATAATCACCTCCGCACTTGAAGTAAAACGCGTTTGACCGTTGATACCAGATCCTCATTGGTGGTCTTCGACTTGACCAGTGCCGCTGAGACCCGCTCCGTAATTTCGTGCCCGACCTGCTGTCCTGAAAAAATAACAACCGGGCAATGGCCGGACAGGTCTTCAAGCAAATCGACACCCGGCCCATCCTCCAAAGTCAGGTCTAAGATCGCCAAATCAAAATGCTCGCTTTCGAGCAACTGCTTCGCTTCAGCACGTGATCCCACGTTATATAGATCGGCGCTGTCCTCCAAGAGCTGTTTGACAATTTGAACGAGGTCAACATCATCTTCAATATGCAAAACTCGGGGTTTGGTCTGCAGGCTCAACGCCTGACCAACCGCCCGATTCAAACGTTCTCGATCAATTGGCTTTTGCAGCCAGTCAACGACTTGTAAGGTGGCTGATGTGTCGGACTTGCCTTCAGCAGCGCGGCCGCTAACAACAATTATCGGCAAGTCACGCGTTGAAGGCTGATCTCGTAGCTCCTGCAATAAACATAGGCCATCGGCATCAGGTAAGTTAAGATCAAGCAGCAATACGTTATACGTATTCAACTCAAGCAGCGCACGGGCACTTTCGGCGGTTCCCGCAATATCGCAAACAAGCCCCTCCTGCTCGAGCATTAAGCTAAGAATGCTGGCAACATCTTCATTGTCTTCACAAATCAGCACGCTTGCAGATGGCTGAGAAACCGATAATTCGCCGTCACTAGAGTGGAGTGATTTTAGCTCCACAAAGAATTCGGTACCGCCGCCCTCAGGCGAGTCGTAGCCGATCTGTCCTCCATGGCGTTCAACAATCGCTTTGGTGATCGACAAGCCCAAACCGGTCCCGCCTTTTTCTCTGGTGTCAGAACTATCAGCTTGGGCAAAACGCTGGAACATCCGCTCGCGAAACTCCTCCGGAATACCCGGGCCGTAATCTCGCACAGAAATTCGATAGCCTTCCGATCGTCGAAGCAGCTTAATTTCGACTGCAGCACCTTTGGGTGAAAACTTCACTGCATTGGAAATTAAATTGGCCAGTACTTGCATCAAGCGATGGTCATCAGCAGATACAAATGCGTTCTCCGGCTCGATCAAGCTTACCAGCCCTACGTCGTGCTGGTGGGCATACCCTTCATTAGCCTCGATCGCATTTTGGATTAAATCGGCCAAATTTAGATGCTTAAATTCAAACTGCATTCGGCCCGATTGAATTTTCTCCAGGTCCAGGATGTCATTGATCAACAGCGTAAGCCGCTCGCTGTTACGCTCGGCAACTTCGAGCAGATAGCGAGCTTTTTCAGGCAAGTCCCCGGCATATCGACCAACCACCAAACCCAGCGCACCGCGAATCGAAGTTAGTGGTGTGCGCAACTCATGACTGACGGTGGAAATAAACTCGGTCTTCATCTGATCCAAGCGCTTGCGCTCGGTGATATCACGCATAATATTAACGATTCGATGTGGTTCACCGGTCGGAGCCAGATACTGGAAGAAAGCTTCAACAGGAATCAACGTACCATCCCTATGACGATGCACTGTCTCAAAAGTGATGGATTCTTGCTCGCCTCGTAATAATGGTTCGACTATTTTTCGAAACTCTAGCTCGTCAAACTCAGGCAACAAATCACAGGGCGTGAGTTGCTGCAACTCTTCGAAGCGATAACCCACCTGCTCCTGCCCGCTGCGATTAGCGTAAATAAAGTTCAGCGTATCCGGCTTAAACGTGTAAATACTCTCCTCGGTCAGGTCTAACGTCGTCCTTAAGCGCCGCGAAATGTCGTCTGCCTTTTTGCGTTCCGTAATATCGCTCTCAATAGCGATAAACCGGTCAATCTTCCCCGAGTCATCGCGGATCGGCTGGATACTCAAGGACAGCCAGTAAGATGTACCGTCTCGATGATAATTAAGAATCTCTGTACTTACCGATTTGCCGGCCGCAATTCGCTCGCGAATTAATGCTACGGTTTCCGGATTCGTATCGGGCCCCTGCAACAGTTCGCCGGGCTTTTCCCCAATGACTTCGCCTAACGTGTAACCGGCGATTTGTTCAAAACCCGGGTTCACCCATTCAATGATGCCGTTTGCATCAGTAATGATTACAGCATTATCCGTATGCTCCACAACCAGAGCCAAGCGGGCCGCATATTTGGCCGTTTCCAGCAACTCAGTTCGTTCTAACTCGGCCTGGACAGCATCGGCCAGATCGCGCAAGGCCCCCAACTGTTCCTTACTAAATGCGCGCGGTTTGTCATCAATGACGCACAGCGTACCGATACGCCTGCCATCACCCATACTCAGTGGCGCACCGGCGTAAAACCGAATCTTCAGACCCTCAGTTACCAAAGGATTATCCGCAAACCGTGGATCATCCAATGTGTTGGGCACATAGAGAATATCGGTCGAAAGGATCGCATGGCCACAAAAGGAAATGCGCCGTGGTGTCTCGGGCGCATCCAAGCCTTGCTTGGATTTAAACCATTGCCGATCCGAATCGACCAAGCTAACCAGCGCAATGGGCACGTCAAAAAACTGTTTCGCCAGTCGGGTAATTCGATCGAAGCGCTCTTCGGACTCGGTGTCCAAAATTTCCAAACGACACAGCGCATCTAAACGAAGCTCTTCATCTTCAGGAATCCGGGGTTCTAACATGCGACCTAGCCTTATTATCTGTGTGCCGAGTGATCGACCGAGCCGCCTCACCTTCAGGCGCACTGGAGTAGAGAATACTCCGGATTTTCAGATTAATTGGCAAACCACAAACAATTTAACAATCGGTCCCAGGGCACAAGTCCACGGGCCTACAAGTAGACCGGCGCCCGAGCCGACAGGCTACAGAGATTCGATCTTAACCGCAGTTCCGTAGGCCAATAGTTCGGACATGCCCACCGCGATGGCACTGGTGCTGAAACGCACGTTAATTACGGCATTAGCCCCGCTTTTCTCGGCTTGTGTCAGCATTCGTTGGATCGCCTTGTCACGCGCCTCTGACAGCATTTCTGTATAGCCAACAATCTCGCCACCGATAATAGTCTTTAGCCCCGCCATAATGTCGCGGCCCACGTGCTTGGACTGGACCATACTGCCGGTCACCAGACCGAAGGATTTGATCACGCGGTAGCCTGCGATGGTTTCCGTATTGAAAACTTTCATGCCGCTCTCCTTGCTATGGGTCTGCGTTAATTACCGTTAACTACCCTAATGCCAATACCCTGAGACTCAACCAGCGCGATAAATTTATCGGCAAGCAAATTAAAGTTACTGAAAATGACCTGACCATTTGGATCAATAACAATAAACCAAGGTGTGCCGCCCGTTTGAAAATCGAGCATGACCGGTGTTAGTCGCTGCGTTTCTTCGGGCACATCGTAGCCGAATGGAATCTTTAACCCGTACTTCAGCTGGGTCAGTCGCAACTTATCGATGGTGTTTTCTTCGGGACCTTCGAATGCGGTTTGAATCGCTGCGAATCCAAAACCGCGATCGCGCAGAGCACCTACCATCTTCGCGAGGGCCGGAAAACCGGTCGAATGGCAGGCTTTGCACCAGTGTTGAAAACAGAATAACACTTTGTAGCCGGTACCTAGATCCGCCAGGCGCAACGGTGCGCGCTCATTTCCGTCAGCGTCAATCCACTTTTTTACGCGCAGCTCTGCAGCTTGAGTAGTCATATCTAAGGCCTACGGATTTGTAGAAGGATGTTCTTGCAACATCAACATGCTGGACTGATTCACTTGAATCAGGCCACGCCGGGGTCGATCAAGATCGATAATAATAAATACGACCAGTGCAATCAGAAACGACATCATAACGGTCGGCGCAATAACGCGCTTGCCGCTGAGACCGCTTGAGTAGCCAAGAATGCCGCCGGAGGCAACGAATACGGCAAACAATAAAAACAGCACCACATCCGGCACATGCATTTCAAGCAATGCATTGCGCTTTCCTTGCGCGTCGATCATTTCGTTGAGCGTGGCAATAAATGCGCCTGAAGTTACCGGCCTTGGGTCAACTTGAGCCGCGTCGACCGCTATTGTCCAAAGCTGATTTTGCATCCTGGCTACTTCTACGCTGTAGGCCTGTCGGTCTTTCTGCTGTGTCAAATCAATTTGGCCAACGGATATACGTAACTCGACATAGTTCTGCAAAAGCTGTTTGGCATCCGTGCGCATGGGCTCGGGCAGAAGCTCGGAGCGCAGTATTGTGGTGCCGATCGCATTGGCCTCATCGATGAGAGCCAGGCTGCGATTATCATATCTCTGCATCGACATACTGAAGGTGAAGCCTAGCAATAGTGCCAACAAACCCAGAACACTGGCTTGGATCGCACCGGTGAGGGTTTTGATCTCATTGTCGCTACGGTTCTGGACAAATTGACCGATCCGGAAACCCACTTCATTAAAGACAATAATTAATAAAAATAGGGCCAGAGTAATGAATAAGCTGCTGAATTCGTAAAGCATTCTGGTTACATCCGGTTAACTCGATCGGGGCCGCAAATGATAACACCGCAGACCCGCTCGGTCCGAGTCATTGCAAGATCGGTTTAGCCGTCGCCCAGATTAAATGGCCTGTAGTATTGGATCATCATCAGCCCTGAAAGTAGCGCAATTGGCTTGCCGATCGTTGACTGCTCATAGCTTTGACCCCGTTGATGGGCATTTCATCGGGCTATTTCGGACTTGGTCGCCTATGGGACTGACATTTGCGCTGGGGCTGATAGGCTGCAACCATCGTTTAAATTGGTAAGCCGCTCTCGATATGAAAACCCAACTTCGATTCTATGCACGCATTGCACTGGCCTGGTTTGTGGTCTTTATCGGCTTCCAGATATTGGCTGGACTAACCGGCCTCGAGAGAGCCTTATGGTTCGTCCATTTACTGTTCTGGGTGGCATTGGTTCTTTTATTTATCGCCGGCGCCTCTCATGTGCATCGCGTCAAAGCGATTGCCGGGGAGATTAGCGAAAACAAGCTATCAAATCGCCACGAGCGGCATATCGAGATTCCTTTCGAACCTGAAATTGCCCTGCCATTACTACAGGCGAGCTTGCGTGAATTGCCCTGCAGCGAAGAATTGAAGAATACCCGGGATGGCCTGCGAATTGTTGCGAAGGTCAATCCAGTTGACCCGGAACACGAAGGCCATTCCCTGTGGAAGAAAGCCTATTTGCGTCTCGGTATTGCGCAACATAATCATGTGATTGCCACCGCCGTGCCCGGGGATGGCACGCTCAGCGTTAACCTGCAATGCGAGCCGGATAGCTCGACATGGATGGATTGGTTATTTCTGGATGAAGGCACCAATCTGCAAAATGCCGAAACCATTACCCGGGCAATCTCGCGGCGCATTGCTGAGCACCGTCGGGGCGAACAGGCCAGCACCAAAGAAACCGTCACCGAAAAAGAACTGGCGGTTGCCAAATTAAGCTTGCTGCATGCGCAGGTCGAGCCGCATTTTTTGTACAACACCCTGGGCAGCACTAAGTACTTGATTGGTTCAGACCCGGCTCGCGCCGAAGCAATGTTAGATAATTTGATTATCTACCTGCGTCACTCTCTACCCAGCACTGAAGATGCGCCGTCAAATGTCGGCCAGGAAGTTGAGCGAGCACGCGCCTATCTCGACATCCTGAAAATCCGCATGGGCGAGCGCTTGAATGTACATATCGAATTACCCGATGCACTCAGCGAAGTGCCCTTGCCGGCGATGATGCTGCAGACTCTGGTCGAGAACTCGATCAACCATGGCCTGGAACCCAAAAGCGGTGGCGGCACAATATGGATCAGCGTGCGCGAAAGCCATGCTCAGGCAGATGACTCAATCACGGTTACGGTCGCTGATGATGGCAAAGGCTTTGGCAGCGGTACCGCCGGCACCGGAGTTGGCCTGAAAAATGTGCGCGAGCGCCTGAAGCTTGCCTATAGCGGCAGCGCGAACTTTTCGATTGTCGCCAACTTTCCGCAAGGCGTTGCCGCCAGCATCACCGTTCCGAAAACTGGCCCGAAGGCATCATCATGAACCCGACCGTACGTTGCATTGTTGCTGAAGACGAAAAGCTGTTTCGCGATGCGTTGATCAAATTACTTGCCACCCACTGGCCTGAGCTTGAAGTGGTTGCGGCCTGCGAAGATGGCGCCCACGCTCTGGAAGAAATAGCCGAGCAACAACCGGAAGTAGCCTTCCTGGATATCCGTATGCCAGGCTTAAGCGGCCTGGATGTTGCGGCTGGCATTACTGAGCTGAGCCCGGCAACTCAGATTGTTTTTGTTACGGCCTACAACCAGTATGCCATTGATGCGTTTGAAAAAGGCGCGGTCGATTACTTGCTAAAACCCATCGAGACAAAACGCCTATTGAGCACCATCGATCGTCTAAAGGCGCGCATGCTCAGCGGAACGGTAGACCCGGCTGTGATGGCCGCACTCATTGCGCAATTGAGCAAAACACTACCTACAGCCCCGGCCAACGAACCCTTGGTGTGGCTAACCGCTAGCACCGGTAAGGAGTCGCGCCTGATCATGGTGGAAGATGTTTTGTATTTTCAATCCGACAACAAATACACCAGCGTGGTCACCGCAAATGGCGAAGCCATATTGCGTACGCCGCTACGCGAGTTGATAAATCGCTTAGACCCGAACCAGTTTAAGCAAATTCACCGTTCCACCATCGTCAATCTAAAGGCGATTGACAGCATCCATCGAGACGAGTCCGGGCGGGGAACGCTTGGCATAAAGGGACGACCTGAGACACTGGCCGTCAGCATTACCTACATGAATCTTTTTAAGAACATGTAACAAACGAAGTTCAGCAAAGAAGCATTTTGACTGCAGTTTTAAAGCTGCAGCGTTGGCGAGGGCTTGCCTGTGCAAATGGAGAAAGCCGCCACATCAAGGAGAATCGATATGAAAAAGCAGATAGCAATGTGTATATATATTTTCACTGTTGTGTTATTCACGACGCCAGTATATGGGGCACAAAAGCCAGACCTGCTTGCACAAGTCATGCAGCTCGATCAGCAGATTTTTGAGCGTGGGTTTAATCAGTGCAAACTAGCAGAACTAGAGGTTCTTATCGCCGATGATCTGCTTTTTTATCATGATCTGGCGGGCACCCAGAACAAGTCGGAGTTCATGCAGGCGATACGCGCAAATATCTGTTCCAACCCTGAACACAAACCCATCCGCACTTTGGTTCCTGATTCATCACAGGTATTTCCGCTAAGCAAAGATGGCGTGCTGTACGGTGCAATCCAGCAAGGCCAGCATCGATTCCATACACGGGGCCGCAATGCGCATGGTGATACCTATACCGACGCCCGATTCTCAAATGTTTGGATCGTGCGCGACGGCAGCTGGCAGCTGCGAATCGCCCTGAGCTACGATCACGTGCAAAAAACCTTTGATGAGCCAGAGGCCATTTCGATCGATGCCATCCTAGGTACTCCGGCTAATCTGATCTGGACTGCATGGCTCTATCTGCAACGCGTATTCAGCTCACCACAACAGGCCTGAGATTGCCTATTTGGTGCCGAATATTTTGTCGCCAGCATCACCCAAGCCCGGGATTATGTATCCGTGCTCATTCAGATGACTATCGATCGACGCCACATAAATATCCACTTCCGGATGGGCTGCTTGAAGCTTAGCAATGCCTTCGGGAGCGGCGACCAGAAAAAGACCAAGTATGTGCCGGCAACCTTTGTGCTTGAGCAGGTCAATCGTCGCAATCAGGGTGCCGCCGGTCGCCAGCATGGGGTCAATAATTAATGCCGTGCGCTGATCTACATCGGCGATGACCTTATCGAAATACGCAACTGGCTGCAGCGACTGTTCGTCGCGATAAAAGCCAACCACACTGACTTTGGCACTGGGAATCAAATCCAGCACGCCATCAAGCATGCCCATACCCGCACGAAGAATGGGCACCACCGTTAACTTCTTACCTTTGAAACGCTCAACCTTGAGTGGCTCATCGGTCCAGCTGGTGATTTCGACGCTTTCCGTTTCCAGCGAGCGCGCTGCCTCATAGGTGAGTAGCGCCGCCAACTCATTGGTCAACGCACGAAATTGCTTGGTACTGACTCCGGACTCACGAAGTAGTCCGACTTTGTGTCGAATCAATGGGTGCTGTATGGCAAAAACCGCCATGATGCTGCTCCTGCGGGACTCGCTGAATTCTACCCCAGTCAGCCCCACTCGCGTTTACCGCATGTCAAAAGACCCAACACCTCATGACCTGAACGCCTTGATTTAAACGTTGGAACTGTATCAAATCGGAAAGTGCGCCCCTGCCCGGGGCCTGCCAACTCGGGAAATCTGCGAATGATCGAAATACGCATTGCCGATGGAATCGCCAGTTTCACAGCGATTGATAAGGTTACGCTCGCAGACTGCATACAGGCCCTTGATGAATACTTGACCCATCCGCAGCGGGTACCGGGCATGGACTTAATCTGGGTGGGCATTGATGCCGACTTGAGCGCCATCCGCTGGCAGGATATGCCGCATTTCGCCAAGGAATATGCGGCCAAAGTCGCTGTGCCAGCTCGACGTCTGGCCATTGTGGTCAACAAGCCCTTGCAGTTCGGGCTGGCCCGAGCCTGGAGCGCCTGGTCGAGCAATAAGCTGCGGCAGGAGCGGCGTATATTTAGGACGGTTGAAGAAGCGACTGCCTGGTTGAAGCCCGAGTACTAAGCCGATTTGAATCTAGATTGGTTGGCACCGTGATCCACCAATCACTATCACAAACTCAAATGATGACCTTCTCGACTCACTCGATGAGAAGCGCTATGCTTCCAGCCATAATGTGGCATCCCCCGAAACAACATCATGGTTAACATTCAAATTCAATCCGGTATCGCCACCTTGACCGCGACAGGCCCGTTGATTGGCGCAGACATTCAAGCCGCGCTGGCCGAATACCTAAAACATCCCGATCGCATCGTGGGTATGCCGGCAATTTGGGACCTGCGTACGGCCGACATGGAAAGCCTTACGACCGAAGACGTACGCGAACTGGTAGGGCAATTCTCCGTGCACATTCATGAGCTGGCGAAGCACGTTGCCATCATCGTCGATAACCCGTTGCAATACGGCATGGCCAGAGCCTGGCAGCAATGGGCTGAATCAAAAGCCCATCAGAATCGACGTATTTTTCCGACGCCCGAACAAGCTCACCAATGGTTAGCCTCCGTCGAGTCATAGTTTAAGTTGCGCGAGTCAGTTGATTCTTCCAGCGCCGTTCGAGCGCAATAATGGTCACTACGTAAACAATAACAATGACCACCGGAATGGCTAAGAACCGGTGCTCCGGGAACACGTACCACGCGCCAAGCACTAATAGCGTTCTGGCCACCGCGTGGAAGGTTCCAGCCCAATGTTGAATCGCCCAAGAGAACGGCAACCACATGAGACCGGCGAGAATCCCTACGGTCAGCGGTAGAGACGTGTAATCAATAATAAAGAAAGGAATAGCAATCGCATAGACCAGCAAGGCCATAAATACGGTGCAGAGAAAAAGGGAATTAAAGTCGTTTTTCGGCTTGCTCTTATCGGTAAAGTTTTCGCCGGTAAACTTAGATAAAAATATACCCAGATAGGCCGTGCTACCCGTCGCAATAAAGAGTATCCAGACAATTTGTACAGGACTTGCAAAAAAGCTGGTAAGTGCAATCAGACTCCACATAATCGTGCCGGCTAATGGCATCGCCAGAAACCGACTGTGCCGATATTCAATGATCTGCTCATCCAGCGAGCGCGCAAATCCCGTGCCTTCCATAATTGAGCCTCAATTGTCGTTTTGCGTAATTTAGCAAGCGCTGTCGATTCGAAGTAGTTACAAATGTCACCGGATGCAGGTTGCGGCTTGAGCTTGAAATGGCTTGGCGGAACAGGTTTTTGTTGAAACGGCAGTGAACTGGTGATCGTTAATACTTGTGTCAATTGATGGTTTCTACTAGCGCGAAAGGTGTAACAAGCGCTAGATTGGTCATTGATATATATGGGTTATACAAACGTGACGCATATGGGGACGGCCGAATGATTCGCATGACCATCGACGATGGTATCGTTACCTTTGCGGCGATTGGCAAGTTATCGGTCGATGAGCTCATTGAGCAGATCGACATCTACCTGCAACACCCCGACCGGGTGGAGGGTATGCCGTCAATCTGGGATGGGCGCGAGGCGGACATGAGCATCATCTCGCCCAATGAGCTTCGTAAGTTGGCGTTGGCCATGGGCCCGCATATGAATAAATTCGGGACGCGATCTGCCATTGTGGTCAGAAATCCGCTGCAATTTGGTATGGCCCGCGTGTGGCAGGCGTTCGCCGAGCAAAAAGCGCCGCAACAGCGGCGGATATTCATGAATATAGAACAGGCGCGGCTCTGGCTGCTTTCAGAAACCTATTAGCTGTTGCGCTTTAGGGCTCCCCACTCCACTCGGCCACGATCAGCTGCCAATCGGAACCGTCGCGTTGCCAGGTGGTCTTTACCTGTATAGTTCGCACGCGTTCCGGGAACACCCGGTCTGACCCGCTGAGCAAGGCATTAAAATCGACGGTCGCCCGACCATCGAACAAAACAACACGCATCGGCCCCGTCGTAATTCCGACATTTTGCTGGCGCATCAACATGAGCCGTGCGTAGCGCGACAGCTCGCTTTTACTCATTCCTCGGGGCCCCACGAAATCCTCGGACACATGCTGCAACAGATCATCGGTATCGCGCTGCTCAAGTGCCTGCTCCATGTCAGCCAAATGCTCGCGCAGGCGCACTTCGTCGGCTGGCTTGGCACATCCGGCCAAGGTCAGGGTGCCGCAGAGCAGTGTCCATACTATTCGAGTCATCGGTTAATCCGGCGGCCACAGGGGATCTTTCACACCTTAACATGTGCAACCCACCGCAAAAACGGCGCGATTGCGCTCTAACAGGCCTTTGGCGCTAGTGAGAAATCGGCTGGGCACGTACAATCAGGCTTGCACCGTTTTGGGGACACCTGCGGGAACTATGCGCATCCGTTTTCATAATTTTATCGATGGCGAGTTTGTGCCGGCTCGCAGTGAGTCGTGGCTCGATATCTATGCCCCGGCAAAGGCTGAAATCTATGCCCAATGCCCTGCCAGCGAATTCCCCGATGCCGATGCTGCAGTCCAGGCTGCCCGCGACGCGTACCCGGCCTGGTCGCGGCTGACGAACGCCCAGCGCGCCCATTGGCTTAACAAGCTCGCCGATGCGATAGAGGCTCAGATAGATCGCTTCGCCCAAGCCGAATCGACTGACACGGGCAAACCCCTCAGCCTGACATCGGGTATTGAAATTCCGCGAGCCGTAGAAAACTTACGGTTTTTCGCTGCATGCGCGCAAACCTTTGCCAGCGAGTCGCATCATGGTCAGGCCGGCCTGAATTACACCCTGCGCACCCCGCTCGGCGTGGCCGTTACGATTAGCCCGTGGAACTTGCCGCTGTATTTGTTCACCTGGAAATTTGCGCCAGCATTGGCTAGCGGCAACACAGTCGTTACCAAACCTTCGGAAATCACCCCGGCCTCAGCTGACCTGCTCGCCCAGGTCTTACAGCAGATCCAATTTCCCAAAGGTGTCTTAAATATTGTGCACGGTCGCGGTGAGGCTATCGGCAAAGCACTGGTCGAGCACCCTGAGGTCAAAGCAGTCAGTTTTACGGGCAGCACCACGGTGGGCAAACGCATTGCGGTAAGCTGCGCCGAAAGCTTAAAAAAGTATTCTTTGGAAATGGGTGGCAAAAACGCCACGCTCATTTTTCAGGACGCCAACTTAGATGCGCTGATCGACACACTCGTTCGCAGCGCCTTTCAAAATGCCGGGCAGATTTGTCTTTGCGGTTCGCGCATTCTCATCCACGCGTCAATTTATGAACCCGTGCGTGACCGACTTATCGAGCGCGCGCAGGCCCTTAAGCCCGGCGGGCCTGATGATGTTCAGGCGCAGGTCGGGCCGATGGTGTCCGAAGCGCACTATGAGAAGGTGCTTGGTTATATTGATTTAGCCAAGCAAGAAGGCGCCAAAGTTCTCTGCGGTGGCATGGCCGCAAAACTTGCGCAGGGCTGGTTTATTCAGCCAACCATTCTTGAGGGAATCGGACCTGAAGCGCGTTGCAATCGCGAAGAGATCTTTGGCCCCGTGGTCACACTGCAGCGCTTTATTGATGATGATCAAGCCATTAAGTTGGCCAATGACACAAGCTATGGCCTATCAGCGAGTATATGGACGCAGGATCTTAACCGCGCACATCGCGTCGCGTCGCGTTTAGAAACCGGCATTGTCTGGATAAACACGTGGATGATGCGCGACTTGCGCACTCCGTTTGGCGGGGTTAAACACTCTGGCGTTGGGCGCGAAGGAGGCTGGGAAGCGATGCGCTTTTTTACCGAAACAAAAAATGTGTGTATTAACCTGGAAGCGTAGATGCTTGAAAATATCCTAAACAATAACCGGCAGTGGGCTCGTGCGATAACTGAGCAAGATCCGCAATTTTTTAAGCGCTTATCTGCGCAGCAAAATCCCAAATATATGTGGATCGGCTGTTCAGACTCACGCGTTCCCGCCAATCAAATAACCGGTTTGGATCCTGGCGAAGTATTCGTGCATCGTAATGTCGCAAACATTTTTGTGCATACCGACTTAAACGCGCTCTCCGTGCTGCAGTTCGCTGTCGATGTTTTAAAGGTTGAACACATCATAATTTGCGGTCACTACGGCTGTGGCGGTGTGCGCGCCAGCTATACCGATCAGCGCGTAGGTCTTGCAGATCTGTGGATCAAGCACGTAGGTGACGTTTCCCGAAAGCACAACAACGTATTGACTCTGGCCGCGAGCCAGACGGAAGCATGTGATTTATTGTGCGAACTAAACGTCGTTGAGCAGGCAAATCATATCTGCCGGACCACCATCGTTCGCGACGCGTGGGATCGTGGACAGAAGTTGAGCGTTCATGGCTGGATCTATGGGCTCAAAGATGGCCTCATCCGGGAGTTGCAGAAAGGTGTCGACTCGCGCGACTCGCTCGAATCCCGTTATAAACAAGCGTTAACAGATATTCAAAGCCGATCGGTGAGCTGATAATGGATTCATTTAAAAGTCCCGGCGCACCTGCTCCGGTAGGCATCTATCCACATGCGCGCCGCGTTGGCGACTTGCTATTTTTGTCCGGCATCGGGCCGCGCAAACCCGGCACCAATGAGATTCCGGGTAATGTCTATGCCGCTTCCGGCGCACTGCAAAGCTACGATATTACCCAACAATGCCATTCGGTATTCTCCAACGTAAAAGCCGTGCTCGAGTCTTGTGATGCGCGCTGGAGTGATCTCGTCGATGTCACGGTGTTTTTGACCGATATGTCAGCCGATTTCCCAATCTACAATGCGATATGGAAGGAATATTTCCCCGACATCGACACGGCACCGTGCCGCACTACGTTGGGCATCAGTGCCTTGCCTACGCCGATCGCCATTGAGCTTAAGTGCACTGCCGTACTAAGGAGCCGCTAATGCTGACGCCCGCATTTAATCTGCAAGCATGGATTGATCAGAACCGTCATCTGCTGCAACCGCCGGTGGGTAATAAATGCATCGAAGATGGTGACTTTATCGTGATGATTGTGGGTGGCCCGAATCAGCGCACCGATTACCACTTAGAAGAAGGTCCCGAATTTTTCTATCAGATTGAAGGCGAAATGGTTTTGCGTATCCAGGAGGATGGCAAGCCACGCGATGTTCCGATTAAGGCGGGTGAAATGTTTTATCTGCCGCCACGCGTGCCCCACTCGCCACAACGCATGGCCAATTCGGTCGGCTTAGTCATTGAACGCAAACGCTTGCCGCAAGAAGAAGATGCTCTACAGTGGTACTGCGAGAAATGTAATCATCAGCTTTACCAAGAGCAGTTCCATTTGCAGGATATCGAAAAACAATTTCTGGAAGTGTTCGATCGCTTTTACTCTTCGGAGATTTTGCGAACCTGCAGCGATTGCGGCCATTTAAATCCGGCCCCCGCCCGCTACGCCCAATAACCGCTTTTTTTTGAAGAATCATTCATGCTGAAAATAGACGTACACGCGCATTACCTGCCCAGCGACTGGCCTGATCTGGCCTCGAAGTATGGCGACCCGCGCTTCCCGGTCATTCACCATGGAGAGGATGGTCGTTGCCGCATTTATCGCGACGGCAAGTTCTTCCGCGAAATCTGGCCGAAAACCTGGGATGCAAAAATCCGTACCGAGGATTACGCGCAATTCGGCGTGCAGGTCCAAGCAATCAGCACCGTGCCGGTGATGTTCAGTTATTGGGCAAAGGCCAATCAGGCTTTAGAGCTTCACCGCGCCCTAAATGATCATATGGCCGAAACCTGCCGCGAGTTTCCACGGCATTACGCCGGTATCGGCACACTGCCGATGCAGTCGCCATCGTTGGCTGTACAAGAACTTGAGCGCTGCATGGACCAGCTGAACTTGCAGGGCGTGCAAATTGGTTCGCATATTAACGAGTGGAACCTAGATGCACCCGAACTCAATCCGTTCTGGGAAGCAGCGCAAGATCTGGGCGCCGCAATCCTAGTCCACCCGTGGGACATGATGGGTACCGAATCGATGCCTAAATATTGGATGCCCTGGCTGGTGGGTATGCCTGCAGAACAGTCGCGCGCAGCCTGTGCCTTAATATTCGGTGGCGTGCTGGAGCGTTTCCCGAAACTGCGTGTGTGTTTAGCCCACGGCGGCGGAGCGTTCCCCTATACCATCGGTCGCATCGAACATGGTTTCCGGATGCGCCCGGATTTGGTAGCTACCGATAATCCACGCAACCCGCGCGATTACTTTGGTCGTCTGTACTTTGACTCCTGTGTTCACGACCCGCAAGCCTTGCGTTATTTAATTGATGTCGCCGGCATTGAAACGGTCATGCTCGGTACCGACTATCCGTTCCCGCTGGGTGAACAAGAGCCCGGATCGGGAATTCTTTCACTGAAAATGAGCGAGAGCGAGCAAGCTCGACTCTTTAATGGCACAGCCCTTGAGTGGCTCGGCCTACCCGCTTCGCGATTTACCTGAGTACTTGTGATGGATATTAGTGTTTTAGAACTGGAAGCATTGGGCCGCGATGCACAGGACCCGCTACGCAGCTTTCGTAATGAGTTCTGGATTCCGCGCCATGGCACGGATGAGCAAATTTATTTTTGCGGCAACTCGCTGGGCTTACAGCCCAAATCAACACGTCAGGCACTGATCGACGAACTCGATGATTGGTCGCATCTGGCCGTTGAAGCGCACTTTCGTGGACGTCACCCATGGATGAGCATTCACGAAACTGTTCGTGACAATTTAGCGAGTGTCGTCGGCGCTAAACCGCTGGAAGTGGTGGCGATGAATTCACTCACGGCCAACTTACACCTGATGATGGTCAGCTTTTACCGACCGAGCGCAAAGCGCAATGCCATTTTAGTTGAGGCCGGCAGTTTTCCGTCGGATCGCTACGCAGTGGAATCGCAAATAAAGTTTCATGGTTTCGACCCCGACACAAGCCTGATCGAACTTCAGCCTGACCTGCCCGGCGGGGTTTTTTCGGATGCGCTGATCGAAAATACCTTGCGTGAACACGGCCATCGCATTGCCCTGGTACTTTGGCCGGGCGTGCAATACCGAACCGGCCAGGCATTTGATCTGGGGCGTATCAGCCAGTGGGCGCACGCGCAAGGCTGCATGGTGGGTTTTGATCTGGCCCATGCGGTGGGAAATGTCGTATTGAATCTCCACGATTCTCAAGCCGATTTTGCCGTCTGGTGTCATTACAAATATATGAATGCCGGCCCGGGTGCGGTCGGCGGCTGTTTCGTGCATGAACGCCACGCCCGATCGCAGCTGCCGCGATTTGCTGGCTGGTGGGGCCATGACCAGAACACGCGATTCAAGATGGGCCCCGATTTTCAGCCCACTGCCGGTGCCGACGGCTGGCAGCTGAGCAATCCACCGGTGCTGGCGATTACTCCGCTGCGAACATCCCTGGAGCTTTTTGCACGGGCCGGTATGGGCCCGCTGCGACAGAAATCTGAGCAGCTCACCGCCTGGCTGGAAACACTGGTCAAAGAACACTTGTCCGATGTTCTGGAGATTCTGACCCCATCTGAAGCTTCCGCACGCGGCTGTCAGTTGAGCATTCGGGTGCGCGGCGGGCGCGAACAGGGTCGTGACTTGTTCGATTTTCTGGCCAGTCAGGGCATACTCGGCGATTGGCGTGAACCCGACGTTATCCGGATTTCACCAACGCCTTTATACAATCGTTACATCGATATTCTGCGCTTTGTTTTATGCGCACGCCAATGGGCCGATAAATGAAACCTCAACAATGCATCACCATTGCCGGCGCCGGACTAGCCGGTTCCTTGCTCGCCACTTTGCTGGCCAGAAAAGGCTGGCAAGTAGAACTTATCGAGCGCCGCGGCGATCCGCGCAAACGCGGCTATGAGGGAGGTCGATCAATCAACTTAGCGCTGGCAGAGCGCGGCATGCACGCATTGCGATTAGCTGGTTTGGAACAAGAAGTTCTTGATCAGGCGATTATGATGCGTGGGCGAATGGTCAATTTCACCGACGGCACGACGGAGCTTCAGCCTTATGGGCGCAATGATGCCGAAGTGATCTGGTCGGTGCATCGGGGTCGCCTGAATATCAGCTTGTTAAATGCGGCCGAACAGGCCGGCGCTAACCTTCAGTTTAATGCGCGGGTCGAATCGATTGACTTCGATAAGAACATTTTGCACTTGCACGACGAATTATCGGGCACGAAAATTAAGCATGCGTTCGATGTGCTCATCGGCGCTGATGGCGCCGGTTCCGCGGTCCGCCAGGAGATGAGTAAACACGTCGAGTTGAATGAGCGCTTTGAGCCGCTCGGGCATAGCTACAAAGAATTAGAGATCCCGCCGGCCCCGGACGGTGGCTTTCGCATCGAGCCGCAGGCACTGCATATCTGGCCGCGCGGTAATTACATGTGCATCGCCCTGCCGAATACCGAACGCACGTTCACCGTGACTTTGTTTTTGCCCAACGACGGCAAAAATAGTTTTGCTGCCCTGCCCGACCTGGAGTCCGGCCTTAACTTTTTCCAACGAGACTTTGGATCTGCCGCCGAACTCATGCCCCAATTGCGAGAAAACTGGGAACAAAACCCGGTGAGTCCACTGGGCACCTTGTACATCGATCATTGGCACTATGCCGACAAAGCGGTTTTGATTGGCGATGCGGCGCACGCGATGGTGCCCTTCCACGGACAAGGCATGAACTGTGCTTTTGAAGATTGCGTGGCCATGCTGGGCTGTATTGAGCAAGAGGCCGATTGGCAAACCGTTTTTGAACAATTCGAGTTTCATCGCCGCGACAACGCCTTTGCAATCCAGACCATGGCAATTGAAAACTATACGGAGATGCGCGATCGGGTCGATGATGACGATTACCGTTTGCAGCGGCAGCTAGAGCTCGAACTGGCGCGCCGACATCCAGACTTGTTTGTTCCGCGATACTCCATGGTTAGCTTTACCCGCATTCCCTATGCTGATGCTTTTCAGCGCGGACGTGTGCAGCGTGCCCTACTCATTGAATGCACGCAGGGCTTGAAGGAATTCGGACAAATTGATTTGCAAAAAGCCGACCAACTGGTCGTAGAACGACTCGGTGAATCAAACGCCTAGTGGGTTAAGCTGTGCCCGTAGCTCTTGGAGATATGCATGTCGGCAAGCTTTCTTTGGTACGACCTTGAAACGTGGGGGCGTGATGCCAGCAAAACCCGTATTTCTCAGTTCGCGGCCATAAGAACTGATGAAGACTTACAACCGATAGGCGAGCCGATTAGCATTTTCTGTAAGCCTGCAGGCGACCTATTACCGTCACCCACAGCCTGCGTCATCACCGGCCTGACCCCGCAAAACATTCCGCAAAATGCACCCAACGAGGCCGAATTCTTTGCCCTGATCAATGAGCAAATGAGCCAGTCTGGCACATGCTGCGTGGGATATAACAGTCTGCGCTTTGATGATGAATTTATTCGCTATGGCCTGTACCGCAATTTCTACCCGGCCTACGACCGCGAGTGGCGTAATGGCAATTCACGCTGGGACCTGCTCGATGTGATGCGGATGGCCGAAGCACTGCGACCCGACGGCATCCAATGGCCGCAGCGCGAAGATGGCCTGCCGAGCTTCAAGCTAGAGGACTTAGCACAGGCTAACGGCGCTCGACGCGGTGATGCGCACGAAGCGCTATCCGATGTGCGCGCCTTAATTGCTCTGGCCCGTTTACTCAAAAAATACCAGCCCAAGCTCTGGGACTACGCACTGGGCCTGCGTGATAAGAAAAAAGTGATGGCCCTGATCAATCCGATTTCGGCCATGCCGCTACTGCATATTTCCGGCAAATATCCGGCCTCGCAGCATTGCGCGGCCCTGGTGCTACCGATCACACGTCATCCGCAGTATGACAATCGCAGCATTGTGATTGACCTCTGCGAAGACCCCGACCGCATTGCAGGATTGTCCGCGGCTGAGATTGAAGACTTACTATTTACGCCTCGGGCGGATTTGCCTGAGCATGTGCAGCGTGTGTCCATTAAAGAGATCCATTCGAATAAGTGTCCAATACTTATTCCCATGCAACATGTTCAGCCCAATGAATGGCAGCGCTTAGGCCTTGATCCGGAAATTGCGACACAGCGTGCGGCTGAATTTCGATCGCAAGCGGATCTGGCTGAGAAACTGCGCCTGGTTTTTTCTCGGCCACCCATGACTGCCAAACGCGATGCCGATGCTGCCTTATATCAAGGCTTTGTGCCGGATGTCGATCAGCGCCACTTCAATGTCATTCGCGGTGCATCGCCGGACTATCTGCGCGATTTACAATCCAAATGGCAGGATCCGCGCATGCCAGAATTACTGTTTCGGTATCGTGCGCGCAACTGGCCGGAAAATCTGAGTCGATCCGAACTGGCTCAGTGGAATGCCTACCGGAATGAACGCCTGACTGGCAGTGGAGAATTATCGGAGTACAATTTCGATAGCTACGCAAAAGAGATACACGCGCTTCGGCAGGCACATGAAGGCGATGGGAAAGTTCAAGCCATGATGGATCAGCTGCAGCAATGGTCAGACATGATCAAGGCCGAGTTATGAAATACTTCTCCAATGCCAGTTTCGAATTTTTCCGGCAGTTTAAGGAAAATAATGAGCGTGACTGGTTTCACCAGAATCGCGAACGCTACGAACGTTTCGTGCGGGATCCGTTCTTACATCTTCTCACCGATCTGCAGCCTTCAATCGTAAAAATCAGCCCCCACTTCCATGCCGACCCGAAGCCGGTGGGCGGCTCGATGTTTCGCATTAATCGCGATACGCGGTTTTCCAAAGACAAAGCGCCCTACAAAACATGGGCAGGCGCACGCATTTTTCACGAACGGCACAAAGAAACCACGACGCCGGCGTTTTATATTCATATTGCCGCAAGCGAGTGCTTTGTTGCAGGCGGCATCTGGCATCCGGAAAGCGGTCCATTGCGACAGATCCGCAGCTTTATTTTGGATAATCCGCAAAGCTGGAAGTCAGCCACCCAGACAGCAGCGTTCAAGAAACACCTTAAGATGGACCGTAGCGAGTCCTTAAAGCGCGCCCCGCACGATGTAGACCCTGATCATGAGCTGATTGAAGATCTTAAGCTCAAGAATTTTGTCGCTCTGTCACCAATGGATCAGGACATCGTCACCTCACCGCGTCTGGCAAAACATGTGTCTGATCAGTTTGAGCGAATGGCGCCGATGATCGACTATCTGTGTACTGCCCTGGACGTCAAATACTGAGCCGAACCTAATCGAGAGCATGCAGCGCGTACTATGAGCTTTGATCCGCAGATGCGCTCATTCGCATTCTTCTACTTTTTTTTCTACGCCGTATTAGGCGCGTATTCACCCTATATTGGTCGTTACCTGGAGTCGCATGGCTACTCGGGCTATGTGGTCGGTGGCGTGCTCGCCGTTTGGTATGCAACGCGCATAGTCAGCCCGCCGTTCTGGGCCAGCCGGATGGACCAATGTGACCGGCCGGGGCGTTGGTTTTTCGCGGCCTGTGTATTAAGCAGCATCAGCTTTGCCGGGTTACTTTTTACTTCCTCATTGCTGTGGATATACAGCGCCATGATCGGTTTTGGCTTTTTCTATAACGCGATCATGGCCCAGTTTGATGCAATGACTCTGAATGCGCTGCAGGGCCGCGGTGCGCAGTATGGCCGTGTGCGCGTATGGGGTTCGATTGGTTTTCTAGTGATCGCGGGCTCAATGGGTAGCCTGCTGGATCTAACCGGTGCAAAGGCGCTTGTATGGCTAACACTCCCGCTACTTGTGCTGATGATTGTCAGCGCCTGGCCACACCGTCAGCGCGAGCCACAGGCACCGCAGATCAATTTGGACTCCGCACGCACATTGTTTATGCGACCCGGCGTGCGTTCGTTCCTGTGGATGGCGCTGCTGATGCAGGCTGGCTTTGGCCCGTTCTACGTGTTCTTCAGCATACATATGCACGATTACGGTCATAGCGACAGCGTGATCGGTCTGTTGTGGGCGGTCGGTGTTATCGCTGAGATCATCGTGTTTTGGTTTGCCCCACGCATCATTGAAAAAATCGGTGCCGGTGGGCTCATTTTCTGGTGCATCGCGGTCACCGCCGTGCGCTGGGTCATTACCGGTTATCTGGCTTCCAGCATGACGATTATGTTGTTTGCACAACTCAGTCATGCACTTAGCTTCGCGCTGTTCCACGCCTGCTCTATGGAGCGAATGAGCCGATTGTTCCCGGGTAAAGACGCAATGCGCGGCCAGGGCCTTTTATACGGTTTTTCCTCAGGCATCGGCGGTGTGGCGGGCGCGCTGATTGCAGCGTTATTGTGGGAGCAGATCAACGGTTCCGCGGCCTTCGTCGGCGGTGCGATACTCAGCCTGATTGCGTTGGTGGTGTACCGCTTTCGCGTATCCGGGCATATGCAAACGCAGCAATCTGAGCGGCCATAGGATTCATTGACGCGAGCGCCGGTAGCGAATCAAAACAAACTCATTGGGATCGGCTTCACTCGGATGCCGGGCCCCGGCACTGGGAAAATTATTGTCGTTGACGATCAGAACACTACTATCATCAATGGCGAGGATGGCTTCAATCGTTACGTAGGGCAAAGAAAATACCGGGCCAAACCCGGCGATATTCTTTGGATCGGCCACTCGCATCAAATCGATTAGGGGCTGCTTGCTCAATGGCGTATTGTGATCGCCGGGCTCAATAACAAATACGCGCTTAATCTTTGCCTGCGGGCCGTGGCCTGAGTCCCCTTCGATAAGCGCATAGCGATTATTGCCCAGCGCTGCCATATCGCGAACCGCGTAGCTCGCATCGTCCATCACATAACGCCACATGCGTTGTGTAAACGCGTCTGTATCCAGGCTGTACTCGAGCAGGCGTAAACTGCCGGGCTCATCGCCGAGAACGCTACCTTCAAGCATCAGCAGCAATGCATTAGAGCTCATATCGAAAGCTAAACTCTCGATACCCTTGCTGCGGGGAATGGGCGTAGGACTGTTAATTTCTGCGCGGCTTGGGTGATCGGGTGAGTACAGAACCTGCCCGGGGCGATTCAGGTCCGGCAATTCAATCGGCGCGCGCAGCAGCCTTCCGGCAACATCGAAATGCAGCAGAAACGGGCCAAACTCATCACCGATCCAGAAGCTGCCATCGGCCATGCGCACCATCGACTCAGGATCCAGATCAGCGCCGGTAAGCAGTCGCTGCGGGTCGCTTTCGTTGGTAATTGGAAATCCGATCAAACTCTGCGGATCGGACAGGCTAATGAACTCGATTGGGTTCGGGACGATGGCATCTCCATTTTTTGCAGTCCTGAATCGCGGTTGCAACGAATAAATTCGCAGGAGAAAGTCCGCACTGTTCGCTTTGCTACCAAAGCCATTATCAGCCAGTGCAAAAAAACCACCGCGAGGATTGTGCGCCAGTGCCGAAACCCCCTGCACCGGTTGCCCAGGAAACGTTTCCGGGCCCCCGTGGCCCGGACTGCGAAATGCGCCGGAAACCGGCCCATCGGCAAAACTGTGCGCGGGTAATTGCGCATAACCCGTCAATTCCGGATTCTCGACGCCGGGTGCGCAGGCTACCGCGAATAACGCTAGGGTCGCGATAAACAGCCTCATGACAGCAATCGCTCCATCACAATATTGGCGCGCTGATACACCGGATGTGTACCCTCATGGACAGCATTGAAACCATACTTGCGATACAGCTTAATCGCCGGCTCTAGTTTTGTGTTGGACACCAGATACACGCGCTTGGCGCCGATTTCACTGAGCTTTTCAATACACCGGCGAATCAGTAAATCGCCCAACCCCCTACCCTGATACGCCTCGGCTACAGCCATACGGGCTAACTCATAAACGCCCTCGCCTTCATGAAACAGGGCGCAAACGGCAACCACCCGATCGTCCTGCAAGAGGCTAAATACGTAGCCACCGGCATCGATAATTCGACCGGGGTTGGCGGCAAGCTTGCGGTCGGTATCTTCAATTTGAAAATACTTCGCGATCCACGCTTCATTCAATCGAATAAACTCGGGCAAATCCGGCCGGTGATTTTCACGAATCAAAGTTCGACTCCATAACGCACATAACTGGATGTTTCGGGCGGGCTGAAAACGGCAACCCTTGTCTATTAAGTCTGGTAGTACGCGCCTTTGGGCATGCCGTTGACCAGACTGATGGCGGCCATCATTTTTAGTTTAGGAAAGCCCGCCACCGACGCCTTATGCGATTCAATCGAATCCCATTTTTCAATCACGACGATTTTCTCAGGTTCCTCCTGACTGCGTAGAATTTCGCACGATGCACAGCCCGGTGAGGACGTGACGTAGGATTTAGCCGATTGCAAAAACGTCATGAGCTCTTCGCCCTTGCCACTTGCTGCCTTAAATTCATTGATTCGGGTAATGCTCATCAAAACTCTCTTCGTGTTTGTGCTTGTTGAGTTGCGGGTAAACTTTGAAAAGCTTGCCCAACTAGATTTTTGGTTTCACCGATTGCTGCTCGTTCCAGGCTTGAGCGTACAACGGCATTTGCGGCGACGCACCGGGCTGCCCGAATGCATGCGCAACCTCTGCCGGGCTAACTGCCCCGCCTTGCTTTGACAAAAAGCGCCCCCTGACCAAACCTAGGGCCACGACTTCGCTACCGCGAACGAAACGCTGCTCCATAATCACTGCCTTATCGTCCCAGCCAATCAGACGGGTTTCGATAAAAAACTTCTCGAATGGTTCCAGCGACCGGTAGAACTGCATGTTGGCCGCAACTACGACTGGATACCAACCACGACGCTTGAATTCGGGGAGCATCTTCGAGCGAATCATCAGATCGGTACGACCCAGATCCATCAGCACAAAATACCGGCCGTTGTTCATATGCAAAAACACATCAAGATCGGTCGGCCAGACTCGAAACCCGGTTCGACACACGTCGAAATAGCCCAGTGAGCTGCGAAACTTGCGGCTCAGCCATAAATAAAACAAGCGGAAATATAAGTTCATCGTAATTAACCGCGTGCCGGAGCCGTCGCCGCGACGGATTCACAGCCGCCTACCGCGCCTTGTTCTTCCAGTCGCTGCTCGATTGCCGCGCCAGCCTTTTTTAAATAATCCACATACCCTTGTGGATCAACGAAGGCTTGCGCATCACCGTGGGCCAATCGCTCCCGCTTTGCAGGCAAACTCATAAACGAACCATGCGATGACAGAAAAATGTCTACCGTAGCGCTTTGCAGATGCTTCCAACTATCACAGTAATCCCTGGCTATTCCGGGATAGCTTGGCTTGTCCCCAACCAGTACGTATTCGGGCAATACCGACAAACTACAAACCGTCAGCCAGGTTTTCGGTTCTCCGGCAATCTCAACTTCCCCGCTCCAGCTAGTGCACCCTGGAGTGTGGCCCGGCGTCAGGTGCGCGGTGACCTTGGCTTTGCCAAGCTGGACCGGCTGTAAATGCGTGATGCGCGCGTCAACCTTGGCCGCAGGAAAACGTACGGCCCAGTCCGGGCTTCGCACACTAGCTGACTCGATGATCGACGCATCGGCGGCGCTAACCCACAGCTTGCTGCGATTACGCTTTTTAAACAGAGCAACGCCAGCGACATGATCAAAATGTGCCTGGGTGGTGAGAATGATTTTCACGTCCTCAGGATTGAAACCCAATTTGCGAATATTGGCCTCAACTAAATCGGCGCCGGACTCCAGCGGCACATCAATCAAAATATGCCCCTGTTTGCTGGTGATCAACAATGAACTCAATTCAGCGCTGCCTACGTAGTAAAGACCCTCGACAACTGCGAAAGGCTCTATTCGTTCTGACCAGGATGGGGGCAAGCTTGGCGACTCGACGGGCTGGCTCGCACACGCCGACAGCGCGAAAACAGCTATCGACGCGATTAGCGTGCGAATACTGTCAACAGCCATACTTGGCCTGGTCATTTTTCAAGTGCACCATCAGTATCTAATTTTGCCCGCCCGTAGCAGGTCCAGAACACTGCGCGCATGATCTCAATCTCGAGATCTTGAGAGTTAGGATTCGAATAAACCATGTCAGCGACCAGCTCAATGAGCGGGCGCGGATGCAGGTTGGCATCGTTGAGTGCTTGCGAGACCTGGTTGATCGCTACCGCTTTATCGACACCATTGTTTTTTGCGATCAGCAAGTAGAACGGAATATCTACCCGGGCAAAACACACGCGGGCGATATCCAGCGATTTTTCAACGCCAAGCCCTTCTTCCCGCGCGCAGTCGTACAGGGCGGTCGCAGCAAAATCAGCGTAGTGTTTAAACTCCCCGGACTTGTCGCCCTTTCGAATACGCTTCAATCGCTGTTTCGTTTCCTTAGAATCATCATAAGCCTCGAGCTCTTCGCCGCGCTGTTTTGCCTGAAAGTAGCCCATGCCCAGGAAGTAGGACTGGAACGCCTCGTGCTGGCAATGCAGGAACTTAGCTTCGATATGCGCCGGAACTTTGGATGTATCCGGGTTCAGAGTTGCCTGCTGTGCGCTGACCGCACCGATTAAACTGCAGCAGAGCAGCGTCGCGACAGTTAGGAGTTTGAAGTTCATGGATGTTCCTGAGTATTAAAGACGGCCTGAGCAAAAGCGGTGACAAAATTACTTCACATTTGAAACGCCATGGGGCACATGCCCGGTGGCTACGTGCTGGCGTGCGTTTTCCGTATTCAGCGTTGAGTCGTCAAAGAATATATCGGCACCAAACGCTCGTAAAAACGGGCCTTTATCGCGCCCGCCCAGGAACAAAGCCTCGTCAAGGCGAACGCCCCATTCACGTAAGGTCAGGATAACCCGCTTATGTGCCGGGGCGGAGCGTGCGGTTACCAATGCGGTTCGAATTGGCGCATCCTGACCCACTGGAAATGCCTCCTGCAGTCTGTGCAGCGCCGACAGGAAACCACGAAACGGTCCACCAGACAGCGGCTCACCGGCTTTGCTTCGCTCGTGCTCGGCAAAAGCTACCATGCCCTGCTCTTGGGAAACGCGTTCCGACTCATCACCAAATAAAACCGCGTCGCCATCGAATGCGATACGCAGCTGCGGATGAACGTGTTCCGGCGCTTTGGACGGCAGAATGGTCGCCGCCGCGACACCGGCTTGTAGCGCACGTCGAACGTCCTCGGCGTGCGTGCTCAAAAACAGATCGGCACCAAATGGTTTGATGTATGGGAATGGCTCGGAACCGTTGGTAAAGGCCGCGCGCACAATACTCAAACCGTGATGCTCGATAGAGTTAAAAATCCTAAGGCCCGTATCGGCCGAGTTACGCGAAAGCAAAATAACTTCAATCGGAAAATTTTTGCCCTGCATCCGCTCATTAAGCTGCAGCAATTTGTGGACCACCGGGAACGCAACGCCCGGACCCAACGGGCTCTCTTCCTGGGCTTTTTGAAACTCAGCATAAGCGCTCAGGCCTTCGCGCTCGAACAGCTCATGGCTGGATTCTAGATCGAACAATGCCCTTGACGAAACAGCGACAACCAGCTTTTCGGGCGAGAGTATTGTGGTGATCACAGGGGTCATGCAGCCAGTGTAATGCAATCAAATCTCAGCAACTAAGACATTTACCATAAGCCCGGCCCTAACTCTCAAACTGCTCGTTGAGTATGCGTTCTTCCAAATTATGATCCGGGTCAAACAACATGGTGACAGAATGTACCCGCGACTCGTGGACCTTCACCGAAATAACGTCGCGAACTTCATGCGAATCGGCGGTACAACTCACCGGCCGCTTATACGGATTGAGCACTTCAAAGCTGACTTCAGTGTCCGAGTGAACCAATGCCCCGCGCCAGCGTCGGGGCCGGAATGCGGCGATCGGCGTAATTGCAACGACCCGCGAGCCCAGCGGCAAAATAGGCCCGTGCGCTGAATAGTTGTAAGCAGTTGATCCAGCTGGTGTTGCTACGAGCACGCCATCGCAGACTAACTCTTCAAGTCGAACTCGGCCGTTAAGCGAAATTCGCACGTGGGCGGTTTGCCGGGTCTGTCGCAACAAGGACACTTCGTTATAGGCCAATGAATGGACCGTGGCTCCGGACTCAGTCAACGCCTCCATCTCCAGGGGTCGCAATTTCGACGCATGTGCTGCGCGCAGACGCTCAATTAGGCCGTCTTCCCGATACTGATTCATCAAAAATCCGACCGTACCCAATTTCATACCAAAAACGGGAATCCCAGCGTCGCCGTGACGGTGCAGGGTTTGCAACATAAACCCGTCGCCTCCGAGTACGCAAAGAACCTCCGCCTTGGCCGGGTCTGCCTCACCATGCACAGCCACCAACTGCTCGCGAGCCTGCTGCGCCTGCGGCGTGTTGCTGGCCAGAAAACTAATTGCAGGCTGATCAGATAGGGTCAAGGGCAAATCCTGAGGCGTCCTTGCCTCAATATTAATCGATTGTGCTCAAAGCGGCGATTAGCGTCCAAGCGCATGAGCACCGGCCGTCGCGATCTGTGCCAAACGCCGAACTGCAACGGATAAGGTTGCATAGTCCATTGCCCGTAAATTGCGCATATCCGAGAACATCGACAAGGTATAGCGCAACGTCGCGTCATCGCGTGACAGCCACTCGCGGACGGCATTCTTCGCCTTATTCTTCTTGGTGCTCGCAGATAGAACATTGGCGACCAACGCGCGCTGCTGAGCATGCAGGTCGTCGCGCATGACACCACGCGCATGCGCATGCCAGCGCCCTTCAACCGGCAGTAGCTCAATCTGATCGAGCAGCCACTTAATATGCAGCACATCGGTCAGCTCGAAATACACACTGGCTACATCATCTAACGCCAACTTGCGTTCGTCGCTCACATCGACCATGTCCAGCACATACCCGAGATACGGGATGGCTGCAAATTCACGGGCCAGATCGATTGGGAACCCCTGGTTCTCCCATGACTTAACCCCGTCCAGATAATCCGCACGCGACTCGTTTGGCAAAAACTCAGAAATCCGACCGCGCAAGCTGCTCATCGCCGGTCCGTAACGCTCAACCATCTGTGCAATCTGCAAGGACTCTCCTGGCTTATTCAGGAGCCAGCGGGTGAAGCTGCGCAATAACGCCCAGATCGCCTCGTGCGCTCGACTCTGAGCTGACTCAGGAACCGTAAAGTCGAGCGCATCAATGCTCGCCCACCACACCCGCGCGTCCAGAATCTCCCGGCTGATCGTATACGCTTTGGCCACCTGCGCCGGTGACGCACCCGTGTCCTCTTGCATGCGCAACATAAATGTCGCACCCATGCGGTTAACCATTGAGTTCGTCACTGCTGTGGCAATAATTTCCCGCTTCAGACGATGGTGCTCCATATCTGCCGCGTAACTGTCCTGCAACTTTTTCGGGAAGTAACGCACTAACTCGCGAGAAAGGAACGGATCTTCCGGCACATCCGATGCTAATAGCTCATTGAATATGACAATTTTGTCGTAGCTCAACAGCACCGACAATTCGGCTCGCGTTAACCCGGCGCCGCGTGCACGGCGATCCGAAAAATCTGCATCGCTGGGCAAGTACTCTAATGCGCGATCAAGTAAACCCCGCGATTCCAGCGTGCGAATCAGATGTTGGAAACTACCGAGTCTCGGCGCACTCATCCGCTCCATCAAGCTAATCGCAGCGTTCTGCCGATAATTGTCATTGAGTACCAACTCGCCTACTTCCTCGGTCATCTCAGCCAACAACACATTGCGCTGATCGACCTTCAATGCGCCGCGCTGCATCACCGTGTTCAACAGGATTTTAATGTTGACTTCGTGATCCGAAGTATCCACGCCTGCCGAGTTATCGATAAAGTCGGTATTAAGCATTACGCCATGTTGCGCAGCCTCAATACGGCCGCGCTGGGTCAAGCCCAAGTTGCCGCCCTCACCAACGATTCGACAGCGCAGTTCGCCGCCATCCACTCGCAATCCATTGTTGGCGCGATCACCGGCGTCGGCATGTGATTCTGAAGAGGCTTTAACGTAGGTGCCGATGCCGCCATTCCAGAATAAATCGACCGGTGCTTTGAGAATAGCGTTCATTAGCTGCATTGGACTCATTTGCTCAACTTCTGCAGAAATGCCCAGAGCACTTTTGACTTCGTTCGTCAGCGGAATGCTCTTTAATGAACGCGCAAATATGCCGCCACCCTTACTGATGAGTTCCTTCTTGTAGTCTTCCCAGGAAGAACGCGGCAACTTGAATAAGCGATCACGCTCCGCAAAACTCGCTGCCGAATCCGGATTCGGATCAAGGAAGATATGTCGATGATCAAATGCAGCCAACAGACGAATATGCTTTGACAGCAACATCCCGTTTCCGAACACATCACCGGACATATCACCGATTCCGACACAGGTGAAATCCTGTGACTGACAGTCGATATTAATTGCCCTGAAATGCCGCTTCACCGACTCCCATGCACCGCGAGCAGTAATACCCATGCCTTTGTGGTCATAGCCGACTGAACCGCCTGAAGCAAACGCATCGCCTAACCAGTAGTTACGCTCAATCGCGAGGCCGTTTGCAATATCGGAGAATGTTGCCGTGCCTTTATCGGCCGCAACAACCAAGTATGGGTCGTCTTGATCATGGCGCACGACATCACGCGGCGGCACCACTGCACCATCGACCAAGTTATCGGTAATTTCCAGCAAGGCGGAAATAAAACGCTTGTAGCAGGCAATACCTTCAGCCAATACTGCATCGCGATCACCACCGACCGGCGAGCGTTTCACAAAGAACCCGCCTTTTGCTCCGACCGGAACAATCACCGTGTTCTTAACCATCTGCGCCTTAACCAAACCGAGCACCTCGGTGCGGAAATCTTCGCGGCGGTCCGACCAGCGCAGACCACCACGGGCAACAGGACCAAAGCGAAGATGCACACCCTCAACCCAAGGAGAGTAAACAAAAATTTCCCGGTACGGACGCGGCTTCGGCAACAAGTCGACAATTTTCTCCGGGTCGAATTTGTACGAAATATAGTCGCGATACTCGCCGTCGTAGGCCTGGAAGAAGTTGGTTCGCAATGTCGCCTGAATCACCGCCATAAACCCGCGTAGAATGCGGTCTTCATCCAGGCTTGAGACGTGCTCTAAAACGATTGCCAGCGCATCTTCACACGCATCTTCCTGTGCCGCGCGATCCTGAGTGCATGCGTTTCCGACCTCTTCGGCGATCGTGTCGAACTGTTCGAGGCCATGGTCCTTTAGCACACAGCGCAAGCCACTGCAGACAGTGTCTGCACGTTCGCGATCGCAATCTTCACCACGCGCCGGATCAAATCGTGACTCGAACAACTCGACCAACAGACGAGCTACCAATGGATAACGCAGCAGCGTTTCTTCCATGTAGTTTTGCGAAAACGTGACCCCGGCTTGCATCAAATACTTAGCGTAGCCGCGCAACATAGCGACTTGGCGCCAATTTAAACCTGCGCCCAGAACCAGCTTATTGAAGCCATCGTTTTCGGCATTACCACGCCAGATATTGGCAAAGGCCTGCTCAAATTTTTCTCGAACCGCGTCGAGATTCTTGACTTCGTTTCCGGGCACCACTTCAAAGTCTTGAATCGCAATGCACTCGTCATCCACTTTGATCTGATAGGGATGCTCGGCAAGAATTCTTAAGCCTAAATGCTCCAGCATCGGCAACGCATCGGACAAAGCGATCATGCCACCACGGTGAAAGGTTTTGAAATGCAGTGATTTGTCGATCGGCAGGCGATAGAAATCCAGACCGATATCGCGATCGCCTTCGAGCATGGATGCTTGAATGACATCATCCGCTGCAAGCTCAGGAGTTACCGACTCGACATAACCTACGGGCAGTGCGCGGCCGAATTTTTGCGCCAGCTTCAAGCCTTTACTTTCGCCTAACTTGGCCACAAGGGACTCGCGCAGCTCGTCGTGCCAGTCACGCACAATCTCGATAACTTTCGCCTCGAGCTTGTCTGCATCTACGGATGAATCAGAGTCGGATTTTGGCCGGACGACCACATGCATCTGGGCCAGTGGTGACGTACCAATTTGAATGCTCGTATCGAAGCGCTCTGCATCCAGAGACTCGCGCAGCAGCGTTTCAACTTTTACCCGGACATCGGTATTGAAACGATCGCGCGGAATGTAAACCAGAGCCGAGTAGAAACGACCGTAGCGATCATGGCGCAAGAACAGACGAGTACGTACGCGCTCTTGCAGCGCCAGGATTCCCATAGCGGTGCGATACAACTCCTCGGCACTCGATTGGAACAATTCGTCGCGCGGCAATGTCTCAATAATGTGTCGAAGTGCCTTGCCACTATGACTACTGCTGGGCAGACCGGACGTTTCCATTACATATTCGTAACGCCGACGCAGCAGCGGAATATCCCAGGGACGACGATTGTATGCGCCGGAGGTAAACAGGCCGAGAAAGCGTTGCTCCGCGACCGCATTACCATCGTTGTCGTACTGCATGATTCCTAAGTAGTCCATGTGCCCGGTACGATGTACGGTTGAGCGCGCATTGGTTTTGGTCAGAATCACAACATCCTGATTGCCCGCGCGACGCAGTTGATGCGCAGCGAGCGTGCTGATCGGGCGTGCGCCATGTGAAGGCGCATTGCGCATCAAGCCCAAACCAGTATTTTCATCAGCAACGAGAACTTTTACGCCCTTTTGTTCGACAACCCGATATTCGCGATAGCCTAAATAAGTAAAGTGATTGTCGGACGCCCACTTCAAAAACTCTGTTGCCTCTTCTCGCTCGGCCTGGTCAACCGGCAAAGGCCGCTTCGCCATGTCTTCGGCGATATCGACCATTTTTTCGCGCATCGCATTCCAGTCTTGAACTGAGGAACGCACGTCGGCAAAAACGGCATGCAACGCTGTCTCAAGTGCTTCAAAATCGGCCGTGACCTGACGTTCGATTTCAATGTACATAAACGATTCAAGCGGACCTTCATCTACCGCCGAAAGCTGACGCTTTTCATTGCGACTTATCGCAATAACCGGATGAATCAATGTGTGCAAGGAAATCTCGCCGCGGTTCAGAGCCATCGTGATCGAGTCGACCAGAAATGGCATGTCATCGTTGACCACCTGAATGACCGTACGCGAGCTGGTATAACCGTGCTCCGCCTCTTGCGGATTACAAATTCGAATCGTCGGCGTATTGGCCGGTCGAACCTGCGCAAACTTCAAAGAATCCAATGCGATTGCCGCCCAGTTTTTGGGCGCACGTGATAGCAGCTCCTCTTCGGGTGCCCGCGCGAAAAATCCGCGAACAAATGAGCTCACCAAATCGGTTTTTTGATCGGCAGCCAGTTTCCGGGCTTCAGCCACAATCGCAGAAAGCGCAGCTGATTCAGGGGTGCTTGCAGTCATTGCAATGAGTTCCTGGTGTTGTAAAAGGGAGAATTGTAACGAGTCTGATGCCCACTAGCGACGCTAATCGGCAATAATCCATTGGCCTTGCCTTCAAACGTATGTACCCCAACGGCCAATTGACAGATAAATTGAGCGTTGTGAGTAATTGAATTGAGGGCCGGTGCTAGATGTATTCTTGGCCGGATTGCAGCCAGAGGCCGGTGGTATCGGCGGGTGCGAGCCCAATTTGGAGATTCAGCCATATCAGGCGCGCAGCCCACGTCCGGGCCAATGCCTTGGACCTCATTGCGAGAATCTGGGTTACGCGCCATTGGATGGCTCCGGCGAATCCGGAGCCAGTTTACCTCACAGGCCCTTCAGAGCCCTAATGCGATCGGCTAGCGGCGGGTGGCTCATAAATAGACCTTTCAGGCCTTTGGCGATGCCACCGGAAATACCGAACGCGCGCACCTCACTGGGCAAGGTGCTCTGACCATAGGTCAATGCCAGTCGCTCGAGCGCCGCAATCATCTTTTGACGACCGGCCAGGTCAGCGCCGCCGGCATCTGCACGATACTCACGGTAACGAGAGAACCACATCACAATGACCGACGCCAGAATACCGAACACGATCTCCAACACGATGACGCTAAGGAAGTATCCAATGCCCGGACCATCTTCATTTTTCAACACGACCCGGTCAATGATATTGCCGATGACTCGAGCAAAGAACATCACAAAGGTATTCACCACGCCCTGAATAAGGGTCAGAGTAATCATGTCGCCATTAGCCACATGGCTGACTTCATGCGCCAGAACCGCCTCGGCTTCATCCCGGGTCATTGCTTGCATCAGACCGGTAGACACTGCGACCAATGCGTTATTGCGGTTTGCACCGGTAGCAAACGCATTGATTTCCGGCGCATCGTAGATGGCGACTTCAGGCATGCCGATTCCCGCAGCAGACGCCTGCTGCTGCACCGTAGTGAGCAACCATTGCTCGGTCTCATTGCGCGGCTGCTCGATGACGTACAAGCCCATGGAACGCTTGGCAATCCACTTCGACAGGAACAGCGAAATAAATGAGCCCAAAAAGCCCATGATTGCGCAGATGATCAACAGGCTACCGTAGTTGATTCCGTACTCGGCGGTGAATTGATTCAGGCCGAACACGTTAATCACGATCGATAGCACCAGCAAAATCGCCAGATTTGTCGCTAAAAACAAGCCCACTCGTTTGAACATAACCGCCTCTACAGTGAAATGATGTTGCTGCTACAGTTGGTCCCCGACAGGATCGGGAATATACCCTTTAATTGGGCTTCTCAGCGGAAAGTTCAAGATATGGCACACGATTTTTTTATGGGCTCAACACACACATATTGCGGTCGATTCGCGCCGTCGCCGACCGGCCCATTGCATTTTGGCTCGCTAATCGCGGCACTGGGCAGCTGGCTGCTTGCACGTCAGGCGGGGGGCCGCTGGTTAGTGCGCATTGAAGACAATGACACGCCCAGAGTCGTGAGCGGCATCGCTCAGATCCAGTTGGAAACCCTGAAAGCCTTCGCCCTGCCCTGGGATGGCGAAGTCATCTATCAAAGCGCGCGCGGTGCGCGATACCAGCAGATTTTGGACTCTCTGGTCAATCGAGACCTGGCATTTGCCTGCCAGTGCAGTCGTGCTGATCTGGGCACAGATCAGGGTGTTCATCGCGGCTGCGTCCGGCCACTCGACGCAAATCAGCCCAACGCCTGGCGTTTACGCGTCGGCGCCGGGACGACGCGTTTCTCAGACTCACTATTTGCGGAACAATCGCAGCAACTAGCGCAGGAAGTGGGCGATTTTGTCCTGCGCCGCGCGGACGGCGTATGGACCTACCATCTGGCTTGCGTGGTCGATGATCAGGATCAGGCAATTACCCATATCGTTCGCGGCGCGGATCTGCTCGACTCGACGCCCCGGCAAATCTATCTGCAACAGCAGCTTGGATTTCGCCCGATGCACTACACCCACCTGCCTTTAGCAGTGGACGCGGCCGGTCGTAAGCTCAGCAAATCCGAGCAATCGGTGGCCATTGAGGCCGGTACTGCCGCAGCAACGCTCAAGCAAGCATGGAGCTTTCTGCAGCAGGACCCGAAGATTCTGGCTGGCTTGCGCAAACCGGAACGCATCATGCAGCAGGCACTTGAGCACTTTCGAGTTGAGGCGATACGCAAGCGGAAGGCACCTGCACCCCGCCCGATCCTGCGCAAAACTGTGCGGTAATTGGCAGTTCGCCGGCTCCAATGGCCGGCAACTACAAAGGTTGACATTTGGATATTGCGCTGCTGCGGCGCATCATGGACAGTGCGGCATAGCAGCAAAGGCTCCCATGGTACCTATGAGCACGACCAGACTTATCAAGAAATACCCCAACCGCCGCCTGTATGACACAGAGATTTCGAGCTACATCACGCTCGAAGAGGTTCGACAGCTGGTACTCGATGGTGAGAGCTTTGAGGTACGCGATGCGCGCAGCCATCAAGACATCACTCGCTTGATTTTGATGCAGATCATTGCCGAACGCGAAGAAAATTCTCAGCCGGTGCTCTCGGAAGCGACGCTGAAGCAAATTATTTTGTACTACGGTGATGTGCTACAGCAGCAGTTGAGTCAGTTCCTGGAACATAGCCTTCACGGCTTTTCGGAAACGGCGCCACAACTACGCAAACAAGCCGGCAATGGACATAAGGACGAATCACCATTTGCGCAGCTTAATTTGGTGACGGAGCGCAGCTTGGAGCTTTGGAAAACCGCTCAGCTGGGTGGACTCAAGGGCGCAAGTCTGGGCAGCACGCAGCCGAAGAAAAAGGTCGCCCGTCGTCGTCGCAGCTAAATCGATTTAGTGCTACACCGCCGTCCATTCGGCACTTCACCCGGCGCAGGCTTCGGATGGGCCACCGCTCATTGTACGGCGCCGTTTGCGTCTGGATTAGGGTTATAGCCGCTTAGAGTTCGCGAACCAACCGAAACCCAACCCGGGCGTTCACGGTCTGCTCTTCAACCGATAGACGATAAGCGGAACGGGCTTGATCCAACGAGCTCGCCCACGAACCACCACGTACAACGCGATGGCTGCACCCCGGATTGACCCATGCCGTGCCGTCGCCCGGTGCACGTTGATAGCTGTCATGCCAACAATCCAGGACCCATTCGGAAACATTGCCGGTCAAATCAAACGTATTGAAGTGCTCTTGCGGAAACGACGCAACCGGAGCCGGACCCCAATGCCCGTCTTTGTAATTGGGAATCGGCGCACCCCAATTGCGTCCCTGCGGCGAGCGATCACCGGAGCCGGTCAGATTCCCAACCAAACGCTTAGGTGATTGATTTCCCCACGGATAAACCGTCGTTGTACCGCCGCGCAAAACGTATTCGTATTCGGCTTCTGTCGGAAGTCGATAGCGCTGACCGGTTTGCTCCGACAGCCAAACTGCAAAGGCCATTGCGTCTTCGAATGCCACGTGAACTACCGGCAGTTGATCGTTCTTGCTGCGCTTGCCTGCATAATCCCGGCGCCAATCAACATTGCGATGCTCTGTCATCGCTCCGCCTTTTTCGTCATAAACAGTGCTGCGGCCTTTGCGTTCGGCCAGCGTTTGGTACTGAGTGGCTTCAACGAATTGGCGATACATTCCCATGGTGACTTCGGTGCGAGTGATCGCAAAACCACGCTCGAATTTGACCCGATGTTTAGGGGCCTCGTGCGCCTCGTGGCCGGGCGAGTCTCGATCTGAGCCTATTTCAAAACTACCGAAAGGGACAACCACTAATTCCGGGCCTGATGTTCCGATGCGCAGCGGCTCCGTAAACACCTGACCGGGGAGAAAATGACCGTATCGCCTGACCGACTCAAGCAATTGTGCAGTGCGCGCCACGGCGTCGTATCCGGGAGCAAATTTTTGTGCCTGTGCAATTTGCTTTTCAGCGGCGGCCAGATCCAGACGATCAATATCTTCAGCGGCCTGCGCCAGCGCACGATCAGCCGAAACAGTGCGTTGCGCATCAAGCAAGACCTGCAAACGTCCGACCTGCTCTGAATCAGAGACTACCTGTGACAAGGCACTTAGGCGCGTTTGTGCGTCGGTAAAGCGCTCTCTTTCGATCGACTGGGCAATGAGCTTGAGTTCGGATGCGAGGATCCGATCGAGCGCTTTTTGCGCCGGCATGTAGCCTGGAAAAACCTGCAATGCCTTTGCGTACTGCTTTTGCGCACTATCGCCTTTGATTGCGAATCGCCTTCGCTTTCGCGCCTGAGCATCGCCACTACGTTTGGCGTCCCGTGCCTCGCGCGCGGCTTCTAAATTTGCCGACAAGACGACCATCTGCGGATGATCGGGATTTACGTTGCGGAAAATTTGTTCAAGCTGGTTTGCGGCTGAAAACCGACCATTGGTCAATTCAGGCAATACCCGATCAGCCAAACGTCCAAGTACTTCATCCCGACCTGATAAAGCCTCAGGTTGGTCCGGAACCAGCGCCAGCACCTTCAAGAACCCCTCAAGGGCACCTTCGATCTCGCCCTGACGGATATAGTTTCCGCTTTTCATATCCGCCTTGGCCTGCTTCAAAACTGCGGCAATCCGCTCTTCGGCAATTTGTTCGGTCGGCACCTGCCAGTGCGGCAGCTCGTCTTCGGCGTTAGACTCCTCGTCCTCTGCCTGAGCCAAGGCTTCGGCCGCCGCAATCTCGTCCGCCTCGGTACGCTCTGCCGGATCAGCATCCGCCGCGCTCGTAGCGTCCGCAGCAGTTTGCGGCAGATTTTCTTCAGCGCAAGCGGCTAGCTGAACGGCCATAATGAACACAATGGCTAAATGAAATGAACGCACACGGCCTCAGAATTCGGAACAAAACCCCAATCACGTTAGGCTATGCGCTTTGAACTGGCAACCGGAAAATATGAATTTCGAGTGGATTAACGACATACACAGCTTTCAACAACGCTTTTCGGCGCAGCGTCAGCGTGCGCCAAAGCAGGCGCTTGCATTGGATACTGAGTTTGTCCGCGAGAAGACCTACTACCCGATTCTGGCATTAGTTCAACTAGGCTTCGACGATGGTGAAATCCTGCTGATTGATGCCGCAATCCCGGAAGTGGCCGCTGCACTGGCAGAAATGTTGAGTGACCCGAATCATCTGAAAATAATGCATTCGGCCAGCGAAGATATTCAGGCGTTTATGCGGGCATGCAACACCGTTCCGGTGAATCTGTTTGATACTCAAATAGCCGCTGCGATGAGCGGCTTCGGTCCCGGCCTGAGCTACCAGAACCTGATTCTGAAGTTACTTGATACACACGTTGAGAAAGGCGAGACCCGCTCGGATTGGCTGCGCCGTCCGCTGAGTGACTCACAGAAACAATATGCCGCTGATGATGTTCGTCATTTGCATCGAGCGCATGCCCTGCTCGCGGAAAAGTTGACGCTGCTCGGCCGCAACCAATGGCATACCGACGACTGTCAGCGACTCGTTGAGTCTGCCAGTGATGAGCGCATCGACCGGCGCCGTTTACACCACGGCATGCGCGTTGATGATTGGAGCCTGGAAGCGCAAGCTCGCCTGGTTCAATTATTTTATTGGCGCGAAACCAACGCCCGTTCACGAGATATGCCCAAGCGATGGTTACTGGAAAATGATGCGGCCGTCGCCCTTGCACGATTTCCGCTACAAGATCGAAACGACTTTGAGTCTCGCCTAAACCGTCTGGAACGCGCCCCTAAACGCGCCAGATCTGAATTATTTAACCTACTCTGCCAGCCCCTTAGCGCCGAAGAACTGGATATTGAACCAGCCCCCACAGCCAGGGATATCGACCGGAAAGTGATTAAACAGCTTCAAAACGCCGTAGCCGAACTGGCGGAATCGGAAAATTTGCCACCGGGATTGCTGTGCTCCAGAAAGCATTTAGAAGCCCTATTAGAAACCGACCGTTGGCCCAGCGCATTAGAGGGCTGGCGTGAGCCGCTTCTACGCGAAAAACTTGCTGGCTTGCTGCAGGCGACGCAGCAACCGCCCAAATAGACTGCCTGATACCGTTGCAGTGAACCGCCCGGTCATTGATCGCTACAGTCTAAGAATTTGAGACAAAAGCCGCACACACTACATCACCCTGGCTTGGCGTTGACGCAATGATGATTGTTTACAGCGAGGCGTTGAATGCCTCAATTCAGACCTACTCGCCTAGCGCCAGCAAACCCGCCCTGGCCTTCAGCAGCTTTTCCAATCTCGACCCCAAAGCACAAGTCATCGCACCGCGCCCTTTGGGGCTCGATGAGATCGCCGTAGCGCATTGCCCTGACTTCGTCTCTTCGGTGTTCGCCGGGCGTAAGGCCAATGGCTTTGGTAATCACAGTGAGTCGGTCAATCGATCTTTGCCATACACCAATGGCGCCATGCTCCGCGCCGCCGAACTCGCTCTGGATAATAGCGGCGCAGCGGTTGCTCCGGTGTCGGGCTTTCACCATGCCGGTTGGGATTTTGCCAATGCGTTCTGCACGTTTAATGGCTTGGTGGTCACTGCCATGCGCTTAAAACAGATGGGGGCGGTGCGCCGTGTCGGCATTCTCGACTATGACATGCACTATGGGGATGGCACCGCGCACATCATTCGCAGCCTGTCGTTAAGTTGGATCACCCACTTAAGTGCTGGCAAGCACTTCAATTTCGCCTATCAGGCCGACGACTTTATGCACAACATCACCGCCGATCTGGCCAAACTGCAGGGCTGTGACATCGTGCTCTATCAGGCCGGCGCCGACCCGCATATCGACGACCCGCTCGGCGGCTTACTCAGTACCGGGCAGATGCTCGAGCGTGATCGCCAGGTATTTGCCGGACTCAAGGATATGGGCATCCCGGTTGCCTGGAATCTGGCCGGTGGCTATCAGACGCCCGTCAGCAAAGTACTGGCTCTGCACAACAACACGTACCGTGCATGTCGCAAAATCTTCGGCTAATCCACGCAAATAGCTCATTTTGTGCGCTACGGGAGAGCGAAAAACCCCGCAATATGCGAAAATGGTCTATTCGATTGGCCCCGTAGCTCAGCTGGATAGAGCGTCCCCCTCCTAA
>CBDUOG010000008.1:0-49922 GCA_965368785.1 uncultured Gammaproteobacteria bacterium
GCTACGTGGCGCAGCGCTTTGATTCACCGATTGACTTCCTCGGTGCGTCCGAAACCTTAGGCCCGCTATACGCCAATCCATCTGACAGTGACGTCAGCTGGGACTTCAGCGCGACCTATGCGATAAACGATGACATCAATGTGTATGGCCGAGTCGCCCGCGGTTTCCGCGCACCCAGCATTCAGGGCCGCCTGTTGTTCGGCGACATCGTTTCGGTTGCATCTGCGGAAACAGCCATGTCCTACGAAGCGGGCATCAAGGCTACGGTTTTGGATAATCGCGCACGGCTGGGCTTCAGCGTCTTCCATTACACAATTGATGACCAGCAAATTACCGCAGTCGGCGGCGCAACCAACTTCAACACCTTGATCAATGCTGCCGAAACCATCGGCCAGGGATTTGAACTTGATGCCGAAGCCTTCTTAACCGACAACCTGCTGGTTACGATGGGCCTGAGCTACAACGATACCGAGATCAATGATCCGAACTTGATGGTCGCAGTATGTGGTGGCGGCTGCACGGTTACCGACCCGACTGTTGTTGTCGGCGGCGCAACTTTGGCGATGATTGATGGCAATCCATTACCACAGGCACCGGAGTGGGTCTCTAATATGACTGCTCGATACAGCGTACCGATGGGTGATGGTGCGGAATTCTTCATCTTCACGGATTGGGCTTATCGCTCTGAAGTGAACTTCTTCTTGTATGAAGCAGCCGAGTTCCGTGGCAAGTCATTGCTTGAAGGTGGCCTGCGCGTTGGTTACAACTGGGACTACGGCAAATATGAAGTGGCCTTATTCGGTCGCAACATCCTGGACAAAGTCGTGGCAGTTGGCGGCATTGATTTCAATAACCTGACCGGGTTCATCAATGAACCGCGCGTCGTTGGTGTTGAATTTACCGCACGATTCTAATCACCGGTTATCCGTAAAAAAAAGGGCGCCGAAAGGCGCCTTTTTTTTGTGATCAAATCCATCAGGGTGTCAAGCAATCGTAGTGGCGAATCTGCGCCAGACGCGCCAACGGCATACTGCCTGCGGCAAATCCCGCATAGCTTGGCTGCCAACTCACTTGCGCTTGATTCATATCCGCCGAGAGCTCAAAAAGAACGGTTCCCCAGGGCTCTTTCAACACAGTGGCCGGATTAAAAACCGGTGGCGTACCGCCACCACTCGAGATGTGCATATCGGCAAGCACCTGATTGCCCACAACGTTGCCTGTACCGACCAGAAATACTTGTTTACCACTCAAGAACGTGTACCAGACGATCAGTGCCCGGCCTGAACTTTGATCGATGATGTGGACACTAAATCCGTGCCCCGACTGCGCGGGGTTGTACCAACTACCAGAATGACACGCTTTCAATACAGGCGAGGCCGGGTCATGCGTTCCAACTTGCTCGGAAAGCTCACTCAGTTTGGACAAATTCATCGTGCCATTGAGCGCGCCGGGGTAAGTGGTGGTCCAAGTCGCCTGGCCTTGATCCTTACTATCAAACTCGAATAACACTTCGCCCCAGGCTTCGGTTGTCAGATCGGCCGGATCAAAGTTAGGTGGAAAATCTCCATCCCGGGTTGTCCACAACTGCAGGCGCGCTTTGTCGCCATTGACCGGCCCGGTACCAAGCACCCAATGCTGCTCACCGTTGATGTAGGTAAACCAATAGGCCAGCAAGTTATCGACTCCGTCAATAACCACATTTTCAATTATCCAGCCATGACCATCCTGACTTAGATCGTAGAACATGCCATTGATATCGGCACCGATCATGTAGTCGGCGACACCGTCAAGGTCAGCCAACGGTACTTTCCACACACCTCGGCCATACGTAAACGCAAACAACTGTGCCGGAGTGACCCCATCGCCGGGTGCGATTTGCAGCGACTCAACGATTACATTGGCAAATCCGGTATTTTCTACCGCCCAATTCTGGCCGTCATCGACACTGACAAAAATGCCCAAATCGGTACCAATGAACAGTCGGTGCGTATTGCTTGGATCAATTGCCAGCGTGTGCACCGGGATGTCCGGCAGACGATTTTTTCCAACACCATCAATGGGCTGCCAGCTAGCGCCGGCATCGACAGTCTTCCAAACGTGGTTTCCGCCGAAAGTTGAATACGTTGCGTATGCGATGTTCGCGTTACTTGAATGATGCGTAATTGATGACACCCAGCCTGCTCTCGGACTAACCGACGGCCAAACCGTACTCGCGTTGCTGCTCAGCGCCGAAGTACTGCGGAATATTGCCTTATTATTCCCGAACAACATGTAATTCGAATTTACCGGGGAGACCGCTAAAGCGGAAATTCGATCTGAGAAATGATTGCCCAGATTAGCGCTGGCCTGGGCCCACGACGCGCCGCGATTGTTGGTCCGCCATAATTTTGCCCCGCCGCCATATAGACGATCGGGTGCAGCCATATCCATCACATACGGCATAATAAAGATCGGCGTATCGACAATTCCAATGTGTGCATCGACGAAACTAGCGCCACCGTTTTCTGAGCGCTTCAAGCTGATGTTTTGATAACTGGCGTAGACGATCTGGGGGTTGCGTGGATCGATCGCTACAAATGCGCCGTCACCTCCTAATATATGCGTCCAATTATTGCTCGCACCGTTGCTCTTATTGATTTTCGTACCATTGTCCTGCAGGCCGCCCACATAGATATCACCGTTGCGAGTCACCGCACCGGTGTAGTACTGGCCAGTTCCCAGTCCGCTCGAAATCGATTGCCAGGAAACGCTGCCCGGGCCGGGCTGGCACGACGCAAACGTTCCCCGCGTAACGCTGGCATTCTCAGTTAGTGTCAAACCAATGCCGCCATCGTTACCGACATACATCTGTGGGTTACTGATTGCATCGTAGGCAGGGTGATATTTAATGACATGTTGGTCCGCGTGCGGTCCTTCGGGGCCCGGGAAATACCACCAGTACGCACCTTTACCAAAGGAAAGCCCGCCGTCATCGGAGCGATACAACTCCATTCCGGCAACCCAGATTCTGTTTGGATTCTGCGGGTTCACCGCGATCGCATGATTAAACCAACCCGCGCTATATACAGAGGTTGCACCAAATCCGCACAGCACAGCATCAAATCCGTGCGCATAACTGAAAATATACGTCGAGAGCGCATCGGGGCTATTGTTTCGCAGGCGCGCGGCCCAGGTTAATCCACCATCGACTGAACGGAAAATTGCGTGCAGACCATTTTCATAATCGCCAATACCATCACCGGTCCGGTCGTAGCCGGGCACGATACTTGACGAGCTGGCGTACACAATTTGCGGGTTGGATGGTGCATAGGCCATCTGCGTTCGACCCATACCCGGCTCGCTCAATACCGATTGCCAGGCGCCGAAATTTGCTGCGTCAGGGTTGCGGAATATCGAGGCCTGACACGGCCCGATGCCACAAGCCGGTGGAATGACCGTGCCGATAAGATTGTAGCGATCATCCACCGAACGCGATGAGCAAGTTGCAAGCAATACGTCTTTCGATGCATCAGGCAACAGCATCAAATCGTTGCAGCCTTCGTACTTGAGTAAATCGTTGCCATCTAAGGGCGCCAATATCTGCACGAAACTAACGCCAGAATTATCGGAGCGCCAAACACCGGTATTGGTGGCAGCATAAATACGTGCAGGATTATGCGGACTGATCTCAAGGTCAGCTACATAGCGGAAGTTATCGTTGGCGGTGACCAACAAGTGTTGAAAACTGATCCCCCCATCGGTGCTTCGAAAAATTCCCTGTCCCCACATCGCTGAATAGGGGCGTTGATTGTTGCGGTACAGCTCACCGGTTCCAATGTAAATAATGTTTGAATTGCTTGGGTGCAGCGCCAACGAACCGATATTGATATTGGCTAAGTTGTCGCCGATCGGTACCCAATTCGCACCCGCATTGTCGGTGCGCCATAAACCGCCGGTCACGCCGCCGGCATACATGCGATTCGAATTGTTCGGGTCAAATGCCAATGTACGCATACGCCCCGCAGCGTTGTCCGGCCCCAGCCATTGCCATTGCGGAATAGCAGTGCTTTCCGTGCTGCCCTGTTTGTTTGTACCGGATCGCTCGATTTGCTGCTGGCTAATCGCACTGTACAAAGGCATTTGTTCGCGATGATTCAACGCCGCCGCATAGGTCTGGGCAGGAATGTGTTCAACCCCGGGCGGAAGCCGTTTTAGATTATTAAAGTGAGCGTACTCGCCAGGAAAGTCGGGCGTACGCGGCATACCACTGGCACGCGCCGGGGGTTTTCGATACTCAGGCGTGTGTGCGCAGGCAAGCAAAACGCTGGAGGTAAGCACTAACGCGATAAACCGAAGCGACAGATTCATAAACGAATCCTGATCTAGAGTCCGTCCTCAGTATAATGCGCAATTATTGGCGGTGTGCAAGCTCAATTGCACTTGGGTACGGCCGCTGAACCGATCAAAGCAACGACGGAAATTACGAAAATATCGTCGCAACAAAAGCTCGCCTTCACGCACACGTTTGCGACCACGACTAGAAAACGTCGAATTCCAGAAGCTCTAAGTAACCATCTGCAAATGTGAGTGAGCGATCAGGGATCAGGTCTGCGCAGATGCGGGCAGACCAGACTCTGATGGTCTTATTATCAATGCGGGCAAAAGCGCCCGGATACGGGCGCGTGACGGCGCGCACCAGTCGCTCCGCAGTTTGCACGGAACCGGCAAGATCAATTTCGCCATCTTCGGGTTTTCGCGCTGGCCAATAGCTGGCTTTTGATTCATCTTGAGCGACAGCGCGTAAGGTGCCCGCCATCAACTTCGGCAATGACTCTACAAGCAGATCAGCGTGCGCTTGCTGCATTAATTCATACAGCTGTGTGGCGTTGATCTGCGGACCCATCGGTACTATTTTTTGCGCCAAGATGGCGCCGTGATCGGCCCGCTCGTTCAGCTCGAAAAGGCTTACACCGGTTTGCTCGAGCCCTTTGAGAATTGCCCAGGGAATCGGTGCCCGGCCTCGGCCTTCGGGCAATAAAGTAGGATGCATGCCCAGGCAGGATATCTTTGCGGACTGCAGCACTTCGGTCGATGCAATTTGCGACCAACCGATAATAAATAAGTAATCCAGTTTCGCGGCCTTTATCACTGCAACGCAGTCGGCATCATTGATGTGCTCGGCCTGGTAGAGATGAATCTGGTTCTGCTGACAGAAATTGCCCGGAAACACGCGGCCGGATTTACGTTGAGCAACATGATCTTTCAGGCTGACCACTAGTTCGATAGGCACGCGCCGGTCAACCAATGCCTGAAGACAGCTCAGCCCTAAATCAACACAGGTAACAAATCCGATTCTTTTCATCAGTAGACCGGTGGCCGCTTAAACACAAACACACAGGTTTTGAAAACAATCAGCAAATCGCGATGAAAACAAATATCTGCGGCGTAGCGCCCATCTAATTGCGCCTTGTGGGCAACAGCCATACCATCGTACGCATTAACCTGAGTCAAACCGGTTAGCCCGGGACGGCATTTCAGCGCGCCATTTTGCGAACGCAAAGTGATTAATTCGATTTGGCTCGGTAGACTCGGACGGGGCCCAACAAAACTCATTTCGCCGCGCACAATATTGAACAGCTGCGGCAACTCATCCAGATTGGTCCGCCGCAATAGGCGCCCCAGCCAGGTCAATTGAACTTTGCCGATCTGGTCCGATGGCAACAACTCGGTTGTCACCGGCATGCTTCGAAACTTGTAGCAAGCAAATGGCTTACCCTGTCTGCCGGTGCGCTGCTGTTGCAGAACAGCCGGGCCTGCATCAACCATGCGAATTGCGACAGCAATGAGAACAAATACCGGCGCTAGAAGCACGATCGCCAACAAGGCAAGGCATAAATCCAACGGCCGTTTCAGATAGTTCGCGTACAACTCAAATCTCGCTGATGTAGATCGCTTGAAATGCTTCAGCGGCGAGCTTACCCGACTGCGCTCCACGGTAACTCGCCAACGCGCGAATAGATTGTTCCGATCGCGGGTGCGGGTGTGGCCGCATCACATTTCGATAGCACGCCAAAGCCTCTAATTTCGCATCTAAAGTAGTGCTTACATCAACATACACGTTGGGCGAAAACTGCTCGTGCGCACTGGCATAACTCCAATCCGTGGCAGATGGCACCTCCATTAAATACAGACCGAGCAAGGCAGGCACATTCTCGCGCCGCTGATGTAATCGACTCGCAGCGATGCAGGCCTGATAAACCTGGCGGTGATCATCATTAATATCTGAAGGGTGATGCGTATAAATATGGGTTGCTCCGAACTGAACTATTTGAGCTTCAATAAATTGAACCAGGTCCAAGTGCGCAACCGTATTCATCGTTAAATTCGGAAATGCACCGACGACCGGCTCAGCGAAGCCCAAAGTTTGGCTGGCCGCCTGCGTGTCACTGCGCAATGCGCTAGTGCTTGGGCGCTCGGTTCGTGCATCAACTGAACCGCATAGGATCACTGCCCTCACCGGCTCTCCACGCGACGCTAATTTCGCACCGGTAGCGCCAAAGCCCAGCACTTCATCATCTGGATGCGCTACTACGACTAAATGGACTGATTTCATTGCAGGCTCTTAAAGTTCAAGCTGACTGATTGTGCCACACAAATCAATTAGCCCGAATTTGCTGTTGCGGCCAGGGCTAAGGCAATTGCCTGGATGCTCAGTGCTGCTAAAAGCCCGGCCAGAATATCGTCTAGCATTACACCCCAGGCACCTTTTACCTGACGATCAGCCCACGACACCGGCCAGGGTTTAAACACGTCAAAGAGACGGAACATGATGAACGCAATAAACGGCCATATGATCCCGCCCGGCAAGGCAAGCAACGCAATCCACATGCCAACAAACTCATCCCAAACTATGTATCCGGGGTCGCTGATGCGAATCTGCTTTATCGCCCATGCCGAGGCCCAAACGCCCAAGGCGCAAGCCAACACGATGACGCCGATCTGTGCGAGCCAGTGAAGTTTCATCAGCAGCAGGAACCACAGCAGCAAAGCCACCAGGCTGCCTGCGGTGCCCGGCGCCTTGGGAAATAGACCACTGCCGAATCCCAAGGCAATCCAGCCAAGCGGATGACGCAATAATTCGACAGGCTTAGCAGCGGTCATAATTTCGATGCCCTATCCTAAGTAAAGTGCTGGTATCCGCTCCGGCTAAGCTGCCAGAGATCGGATGCGGAAAAATATCGGATGCCTGCTTGCGTGGACACTGAACCTACGCGGCTCAGCCGCAAGCCCAGAGTTAATTGCAGCGACTCGACATACTCGCGCTGAGTAGGTGCTGCGGTAAAACACAATTCATAGTCATCGCCGCCGGCCAGTTGCAGGTGCATGCGCTGGTCAAAATCAAAATCCGTTCGTTCCAGCGCATCTGAGCTGGGCAAGCTGTGCAACTGGATATCAGCACCTAAGTTGCCACTGGCCTTAAGTACGTGTGCCAGATCGGAGCTCAGACCGTCAGACAGGTCGATGCACGAGCTCGCCACATCGCGCAGCGCAAGACCCAAAGCAATTTGCGGTGTCGGACGATTAAGTCTGTTGCGTAAAAACATATCCGGCGAACGATCCATTTCAAGATACGCCAGGCCGGCCGCAGCATCACCGAGCGTCCCACTAATCCAGATATCGTCATGATGCTTTGCGCCATCACGACGCAGCGCTAAACCGGCCGGCACAAGCCCGTGTGCGGTAACACAGATACTCAATGGACCGCGTGTGGTGTCGCCGCCAATCAAACTGCAGCGATGTTGGTTGGCCAGATCAAAAAATCCGTCGAGAAAACCATCGAGCCACTCGACCGACGCTTCAGCCATGCTCAGGGACAAACTCAACCATGCCGGCGTTGAACCCATTGCTGCAAGATCGCTTAAGTTAACCGCCAGAGCTTTCCAACCAATATCTGATGCCGCACAGTTTTCTGGGAAATGTACGCCCGCATTGAGTGTGTCGGTCGTAACAATCAGCGCCTGGCCATCCGGTACGTGCACGATGGCGGCGTCATCGCCAATTCCTAACAGCACATCATCGCGCAGCACACTGCGTGCACGAATTCTGTCGATCAGACCAAATTCACTCACGTGCGCCGCGGTTACTTTTGAACTCAGCATCGCGCCATTGCGCTGCGGCTTTGTCCAAGACGCCATTGATATACGTATGGCCATGCTCGGCGCTAAAACGCTTAGTAATTTCGATCGCCTCATTGATGATTACGCGATAAGGCACATCGATTCGACACTTCAGTTCATAGGCGGCAATCCGCAATACCGCCCGTTCGATCGGATCGACCTGATCAATGTTTCGATCTAAATGCTCGGCAAGTCCGGCATCCAGTTCGGCGACCATTTTGCCTACGCCCTTAACCAGATCCTCAAAGTAGGCCAGATCCGCAACTTCCATATCTTGCTCGTGCTGGAACTGTTCAATGACTTGCGCTATCGGCGTCGATGACATCTGCCAGGCATAAACAGCTTGCAGTGCGCGGCGACGTGCGCGGGCACGGGCTACTGGATCAATCCCGTCGGTACGAGCATGTTTCATGCGATTTGATTCTCCAACTGGCTCAAAAGCCCGACCATTTCCAAAGCAGCTTGAGCGACTTCTGAACCCTTGTTTCCCAGTGTGCCGCCGGCTCGAGCCTCGGCATCGGCGAAGGTTTCAACCGCGAGCACACCATTAAGTACAGGCACAGCATAATCTATTGAGAGCTGCATCAGGGCTCGGGCGCACTCATCAGCAACATGCTCATAGTGGCGTGTTTCACCTCGAACCACACAGCCAAGGGCCAAATAGGCATCGAAATCGCCTATTTCAGCCAATCTGGCCACGGTGACCGGAATCTCCCAGGCCCCCGGTACACGCAGCGCGGTAATTTTCTGTTCACTAACCCCCGCATCTGTCAGGGTTTTTAGTGCTGCTGCATGCAGCGCATCGGTAATCCGCGGATTCCAACGGCTGCTTATCAGTGCAAATCGAGGCCGGGCGATTTCGGCTGGCGTATGTGGCATGGGATTCAAATCTGGATTGGACGGACTATTTTACTGTGCATTCGCTGAACTAATGTATTCGACGACTTCCAGGCCAAATCCGGCCAGGCCGATCTGCCGCCGCGGCGTACCCAGCACGCGCAGTCTGCGCAAGCCCAGATCGGCAAGGATTTGTGCACCGGCGCCATTTCTGCGCCATTCGCTGCGAGCGCCTGACTTCACTTCTTCGCTCTGGGTTATTTGCGCCAGCAGCTCATGGCTACTGACCGGCTCGGACAAAATCACCAAAACACCTTCACCGGCGTGAGCAATCTCGGCCATGGCCTGCGCACTGCCGATACCAAAATCAGAACGCTGCCAATGCAACAAATCGGACAGTGGATTTTTCACGTGCACACGAACTAAGGTCGGGTTTTGTGGACCGGGATTTCCGCGAACCAACGCAAAGTGAATTTCCTTGCTCAGCTGATCGCGATAACTAAGCAATCGGAATGGACCGTATTGCGTCTCTATCTGTCGATCATCGACCCGCTCAATCGTGTGCTCGGTAGATAGGCGATAGCGAATCAGCTCCTCGATCGATCCAATTTTCAAACCATGCTGCTTGGCAAACGATTCGAGTTCCGGGCGCCGTGCCATCGTGCCATCGGCATTTAATATCTCCACCAATACACCAGCCGGCTCAAGACCAGCGAGCAGAGCCAAATCACTCGCGGCTTCGGTATGACCACTACGGGTGAGCACACCACCGGGTTGTGCCATCAATGGGAAGATATGGCCAGGCTGCGACAGATGCTCGGCGCGGGCATCCGGTCGCACTGCGGTACGCACGGTATGCGCCCGGTCATAAGCGGAAATGCCGGTCGTAACCCCTTCGGCGGCTTCGATACTTACGGTAAAATTAGTGTGGTGGACCGAGGTATTACTGCGCACCATAGGCGCCAGCCCGAGCTGTGCGCAACGCTCTTTGATCAGGGCTAGACAAACCAAGCCGCGAGCGTGGGTCACCATGAAATTGATATCTGCCGGCCGCACCAACTCTGCCGCCATGATCAAGTCACCTTCATTCTCGCGATCTTCGTCATCCACGATCACAACCATCCGACCGTTACGAATTTCTTCGAGCAGCTCTGGCACGCTGGCAAAACTCATACCCAATTCTCCGTTTCCTGTAGTCGCGCAACGTAACGCGCAACGACATCAATTTCGATATTCACTAAACTACCCACCGTTGAGTTTTGAAACGCAGTATGCGCGACCGTATGCGGGATCAACGCAACGTCGAATCCTGCTTCGTCTACTTGATTAACCGTGAGGCTGACGCCGTCCACTGCGATCGAACCCTTGCTCGCAATAAAGCGAAGCAATGGTTTGGGCACAGAGAATTGCCAGCGTTGAGCGCGCGCATCGGGACTTATCGAAACGACCCGCGCAACTGCATCAACATGCCCGGAAACCATATGTCCACCGAGCCGATCACCAGCGGCCAGCGCTCTTTCTAAATTAAGCAGATCACCGGGCACCCACTGTCGCAATGTTGTACACGCCAGAGTCTCTGTAGAGACGTCGGCCCAAAAACTCGTCTGATCAAAGTCGACAACCGTCAGGCAGACACCATTGACTGCAATACTCTCTCCGCGCACCATCTGCTCAAACGGCAGGCCCATACTGACCCGCAATCGAACATCGCCACCCATCGCATCGATCGCCTGCACGGCACCCAGGTGCGTAATGATTCCGGTAAACATATTTAGTCTCTAGTTAGAGTGAGCCGCGTGTCGCTACCCAGAGAAACGCACTCTCTCAGGCTGAACCCGATTCGCTCGGCCATTTTGTCGACCTGAATGTCTGCAAAAAGTGGACGCCCGCTATCTCCGAGCAAAATCGGCGCAATATAGAGCAATAACTCATCAACCAGGTTTGCCTTTAGCAAAGCGCCGGCCAGTGACGCCCCGGCCTCAACTTGAACCTCATTAACACCTCGCTGCCCAAGCTGAGTCAAAACTGCGTTCAAATCGAGATGCTCGCCGATGCGGGGAACTGAGAAGCCACTTATCCGGTCGTCGTAATCGGGCACGATATCGTTGGCGTGAATAAGCACGGTCGGCGCTTCATCGTTGAGGATATTTGCTTTCGCGGGCGTTTTGCCGAAGCAATCCAATACAACGCGCAGCGGCGTAACAAAATCATTGAGATCCGGAATACGAACGGTGAGCCCCGGATCATCGGCGATCACTGTTCGCAAGCCCGTTAGCAGCGCGCCACTTCGCGCGCGCCAGCGTTGCACGTCGGCCCGCGATGCTTCGTTACTAATCCACTTAGACTCACCGTGCGCTAACGCAGTGCGACCATCCAGACTCATTGCCATCTTGATCCGCACCCAGGGCCTGCCCCGCGTGTTAAGCGTAAAAAAGCCGCGGTTTTGCCAACGCGCTTCGGCAGCCAATAAGCCCTGCTCTACATTTATTCCTGCGGCACCGAGCGCAGTAAATCCGCGTCCTGCAACTGCATGAAACGGATCACCAGCTGCGGCCACCACACGGGTGATTCCTGCGCGCACCAGCGCATCGGCACACGGCGGGGTTTTACCCATATGTGCGCAAGGTTCCAAGGTAACGTAGGCCGTCGCGCCACGGGCTTTGGCTCCAGCATCTTTAAGAGCATGCACTTCGGCGTGAGACTCTCCAGCGCGCTGATGAAATCCCTCGCCGACGATCTGATCGCCGCGCGCAATCACGCAGCCCACCATGGGATTCGGTCGGCAGGTATAGGCACCCAGCTCGGCTAACTCCAGCGCGCGCCGCATCATTAACTGATCGGTGAGCGTAAACATCAGGTCTTGCCTTTGCGCTTGAGCTCATCCAGTAGCGGTAATTGCACGTTATCCAAACCGGGCAACTCACGCTCCAGACGCTCGATTTCCTCGCGGAATGCCTGCACGTCTTCAAAACTGCGATATACCGACGCAAAACGCACGTAGGCAACTTGATCTAATTTGCGTAGCTCGGCCATGACTAACTCACCCACCCGGCGCGAGGGTAATTCACGCTCACCGGAACGTCGCAGCTGATGGATCACCGAGCCAATTGCGGCATCAATCTGATCTGCCGACACAGGACGTTTCAACAAGGCCCGCTCGAATCCGGCACGCAATTTACCTTCGGCAAACGCCTCGCGCCGATCATCGCTCTTGATCACCGCAGGTAATTTAAGATCCGCTGTTTCCAGGGTTGAAAACCGCTCGGAGCATTTCGGGCATTCACGACGACGCCGTATCGCCGAACCATCGTCGGCAATGCGAGTGTCAATGACCCGGGTGTCTTCGTGCTGGCAGAACGGGCAGAACAAAACTTATCCGTACACCGGATACTTGCGGCACTGTGCAGTAACCGCATCGCGCACTTTAGCGATCACGGATTCATCGCTCGGCGCGTCCAGCACATCGCACATCCAGTTCGCCAGATCAATGCAGTCTTGCACCTGATAGCCGCGCGTAGTTACCGCCGGCGTGCCGATGCGTAAGCCGGAAGTGACAAACGGCGAGCGCGGGTCATTGGGTACTGAGTTTTTATTGACGGTGATATGCGCACGCCCCAGCGCTGCCTCAGCATCTTTTCCGGTGATATCGCGGCCAATCATATCGATCAGCATCAAATGATTTTGGGTACCGCCGGAAACGATCTTGTAGCCGCGCTTAAGCATCGTGGTCGCCATTGCTTGCGCATTCATGACAACTTGTTTTTGATAGTCCTTGAACGATGGGTCCAAAGCTTCTTTAAATGCGACCGCTTTTGCAGCGATAACATGCATCAAGGGTCCACCCTGGATACCCGGGAAGATCATTGAATTGATCTTCTTTTCGACCTCTTCGTTGGCTTTGCCCAAGATGATTCCGCCGCGCGGGCCGCGCAGGGTCTTATGCGTGGTTGAGGTGACCACATCGGCGTGCGGCACCGGGCTGGGATACACGCCGGCTGCGATGAGACCGGCGACATGGGCCATATCGACCATAAAGTAGGCGCCTACCGACTTGGCGATGGCAGCCATTTTTTCCCAATCAATAATTTGCGAATACGCACTGAACCCGCCAACCAACATCTTCGGCTTATGCTCATCGGCCAGGCGCTGGATTTCGTCATAATTTATTAACCCGGTGTTTTCATCGATTCCGTACTGGACCGCGTTATAAATCTTGCCGCTGAAATTTACTTTGGCACCGTGGGTTAAGTGTCCGCCGTGGGCCAGACTCATTCCTAGGATCGTATCTCCGGGCTTAAGCAATGCCATGTAGACGCCGGCATTTGCCTGCGAACCCGAATGCGGCTGAACATTGGCAAAGTCTGCACCGAACAACTGCTTGACCCGATCTAATGCCAGTTTCTCGGCGACATCCACATGCTCGCAACCACCGTAGTAACGCTTGCCCGGATAGCCTTCGGCGTATTTATTGGTCAGAACACTGCCCTGTGCCTCAAGCACTCGAGGGCTAGCGTAATTTTCCGAAGCGATCAATTCGACGTGATCTTCCTGACGCTGACGCTCGGCCGCAATCGCCTGAGCCAATTCCTCATCGAAACCGCCGATCTGCATTTGCTTAGAAAACATGGATATTCCCGCGTTTAAAAGACAAATTCTAACGCCCGTACGGGTTTACGGCCATTAGAATCTGCGAATTGACCTAAGATCCGGGCTAAGCGGCGACCCGGCGCAATCGCGAGGCCAGCCGCATGTCCACGCTAGACGGGCCGGATGACACGATGGCGGCGATAAACCGCGCCGCGCGCGCGGGCCATAAAATCCGAAACGCCGGGTGTCCGCCGAGATATTGATCGCGTAGGGCCTGAGCCGCTGCGCAAATGAACCGACCCGCCAATTTCGGCCCGATTCAGGCAATTTATGGCGCTGGGCCAAGCGATCGGCGATAATTCCGCATCCCCTGCCCCTCCAGCCGCCTTTTGCGGCAAGGATGCGGCTGCGTAATCGGAGTCACAATGCAATACATCTACACCATGATCGGCGTCTCCAAGACGGTGCCGCCGAAGCGTCAAATCATCAAAGACATTTCCCTGTCATTTTTTCCCGGAGCAAAAATCGGCCTGTTGGGCCTGAACGGCTCGGGTAAATCGACCGTGCTCAGAATCATGGCCGGTGTTGATAAGGATTTCGTCGGCGAATCGCGTCCGCAGCCGGGCATCAAAATCGGCTATCTGGCGCAGGAGCCCGAACTCAATCCCGAACATACGGTGCGCCAGGCCGTCGAAGAGGGCGTGGGTGAAGTCCTGAGCGCGCAGGCTGAGTTGGAGCGCGTGTACGAAGCATATGCCGAAGAAGGCGCGGACTTCGACAAACTCGCCGCGCAGCAACAGCGTCTGGAAGCTATTCTCGCCAGCGGTGATGCGCACATGTTGGAGCAGCAGCTCGAAGTCGCAGCCGATGCGCTGCGTCTGCCACCGTGGGATGCAATCGTTGGCAAACTATCCGGTGGTGAAAAACGCCGCGTGGCTTTGTGCCAACTACTGCTATCCAAACCCGATATGTTGCTGCTCGACGAACCGACCAACCACTTGGACGCTGAGTCGGTTGAGTGGCTCGAGCAATTTTTGGCGCGCTTCCCGGGCACTGTCGTAGCGGTTACCCATGATCGCTACTTCCTCGACAATGCGGCCGAATGGATTTTGGAACTCGATCGCGGCCGCGGCATTCCGTGGAAAGGTAACTACACCGATTGGCTGACCCAGAAAGAAGAACGCCTCAAGCAAGAAGAGAACCAGGAAAAGGCGCGGCAAAAAGCGATTGCGCGCGAGTTGGAGTGGTCTCGACAGAACGCCAAAGGTGGCCGATCCAAAGGCAAAGCACGTCTGGCACGCATGGAAGAGCTGCAGTCGGTCGACTATCAACGTCGCAATGAAACCAATGAAATTTTCATTCCACCCGGTGAGCGTTTGGGCAACTCGGTTGTCGAGTTCAAGAACGTCAGTAAATCGTTTGGTGACCGGCTATTGATTGATAATTTGAGCTTGAACATTCCGAATGGCGCAATCGTCGGAATCATCGGCCCTAACGGTGCCGGTAAGTCGACGATGTTTAAAATGCTCACCGGCCAGGAGAAACCTGATTCCGGTGAAATCACCATGGGCCCGACGGTCAAACTGGCCTATGTTGATCAAAGCCGCGAAATGCTCGAAGGCAACAATAATGTGTGGCAGGAAATTTCCGGCGGCTCAGACATCCTCAACATCAACGGTGTTGAGATTCAGTCGCGGGCATATATCGGTCGTTTCAACTTTAAGGGTCAGGATCAACAGAAAATGGTCGGATCCCTGTCCGGTGGTGAACGCGGACGCCTGCATCTGGCCAAAACACTTCTGCAGGGCGGCAATGTGCTGCTGCTCGATGAACCATCGAACGATCTGGATATCGAAACCCTGCGCGCATTGGAAGATGCGATTCTTGAGTTCCCCGGTTGTGCGATGGTGATTTCGCATGATCGTTGGTTTCTCGACCGCATCGCCACCCACATCCTGGCCTTCGAAGGCGACTCGCACGTTGAGTTCTTCCTCGGCAATTATCGCGAGTATGAAGAAGACAAAAAGCGCCGCCTGGGTGAAGAAGGCGCCAAACCGCATCGCTTGCGGTTTAAGGCACTTAAGTAATGCATTTCTACACTGCCCTGTCGCAGCGTTGGCATGAGTCCAACACGATGGTTTGCGTCGGCCTGGATCCGGAACCGACGCGGCTACCCGCGCACTTTGCCGGTCGCGATGATGCAGTGTTTGAATTCTGTCGTGACATTATTGATGCCACCGCCGAGTATGTTTGCGCGTTCAAACCACAGATCGCGCATTTTGCGGCTCTCAGTGCGGAGCAAACGCTGTCGCGACTGATCCAGCATATTCACGACAAGCACCCGGGAATACCGGTTATTCTGGATGCCAAGCGCGGCGATATCGGGTCTACCGCTGCGCACTACGCCACGGAAGCATTTGATCGATTCCAGGCCGACGCGGTAACCGCAAATCCTTACTTAGGCAAGGATTCCGTGCAGCCATATTTGGACCGCGCCGATAAGGGCGTGATTATCCTGTGTCGCACATCCAACCCGGGCGCGGCCGAGTTTCAAGATCTTTTGGTTGATGGCAAACCGTTGTATCTGCGCGTAGCCGAACGTGTTGCCGCTGACTGGGACCAGAACAAAAACTGCGCGCTGGTTGTAGGCGCGACCTGGCCGGAGCAACTTGCTCAGGTTCGCGCTGCGGTCGGAGACATGCCAATTCTTGTGCCCGGTGTTGGAGCGCAAGGTGGTGATGTCCAGTCGGTTGTCAGTCATGGCCGCGATCAACGCGGCGCCGGCCTGATCATCAGCTCGTCACGGGCAATTCTTTACGCCAGTGGTCGCGGTGACTTCGCACAAGCGGCGCGCGATCAAACAGTGACACTGCGGGATTTGATCAACCAGTTCCGCTGAGCCTACGGATAAAGATAAGCGTCTGCTGTAATGCGCAATGCGCGCAAATCAAAGCAAAGGCCCAGGCTTTAACAATAAGCGAGCGGTTGGCGCCATCCCAGTAGCGCCAATAGCGCCACAAGCTCAAGTGCTTCTGCCATGCAACCCGGTAAGGTCGTTTTCGCGACGACACGCCACGCAGATGAATTGCTTCAACCGAATTGGCAATTCCTACCTGCCAACCTGCCGCGCGCGACCGGCGACAAAAATCCAGATCTTCGGCATGCAGCCAATAACGTTCGTCAAACCCGCCGATGGCACGATGACACTTCCGCCGCACCAGCATGAGTGCGCCCGATATGGCATCGAGCAACTGAGGTTCTGTGCTGCGGTCCTCTGCGACAAATAGTCCGGCATTTAAATTGAGCATTGAGCGAAAGCTCCGGCTTAGACTAGGATCACGCCGGCGGCAAGCCGAATCAACCTTGCCTTTGCTATCGCGAAGCACACAACCAATCACCCCTACACGCGGATTAGCGGAAAGCAATTCGAGCAACCTGCCTAATTGGTCGGCAGCGATCATCGCGTCCGGATTAATGAAGAGCAGTTCATGTTCTTTTTCGGCCTGCTCGGCAGCCTGGTTACAGGCAAACGAGAAGCCTTCGTTCCGGTTATTCTCAATCAATACAACGCGCTCGTCACGAGCTGCGCGATCTCGTACTTTTTCCTGCGTGCCATCGCGTGACGCATTATCAATGACGATTATCTGCTGGATCGCCGGACTGAGCTGCAAGCTTGCGATGCAATCGTCAATCGTGGATACGCTTTGATGACTTACGATGCAGGCACTGACTGCTGCCGCCACGTTCAATGCTTATCCCCGGACTTAGCAATACGCAGCTGACCCTCTAGATACGCAATGTGCTGCACAGCATTCCGGTTCCGGATAACTTCGGCGCGATAATCGGCGTAAACAGACTCGGCAGCATCGCAGAAAACTGACACGCTTGGCAGCTTGCGCAATCCGGCCGCTGACTTGCAGCACATCGCGATGAAGTACATGGGCGGTAGAAACTGTCCTGACATCACCGCCTCGCCGGTTTGCAGCATCACCTCACCCTTCTCTTGGCTGGCGGCTAAGGACCAGATTGCCGAAACGAAGGCCAGCCGCTGGCCGTATACCTGCCGATGTTCAAAGAAATGGTCGATCAGATTTTCGAATTCATTCTTGTAGAGCTCTCTAACGTGGTGCGGGTTCTCAACCCCGGTTAGATCGGTGTATTGGTGACGGTCGGGCGTAGAAAGCAGGAGCACGCCGTCTTTGCGTAATAAGCGATTAAAACCCGCAAGCAAACGATCATGCGCCTTTAAGTGCTCCAAGGTTTCAAAAGAGACAATCAGGTCAAAACTTGCATCGGGCAAATGATCCAGCCGACTTACATCGGCGCAGTCGAATCGCAACGCGGTCGCATCACGGTACCGGAGTCGCGCATGTGCAATCGTTGATTCGTCCAGATCCAGAGCCAACACCGACTCTGCACTCAGAGCTAAGATGGCGCTGCCATAGCCTTCACCACAGGCAGCATCGAGAACTACTTTATTTTTTGCCAGAACAGCGGCCCAGGCGTAACGATGCCAGTGCTCATAAGCGATCTCGCGCTCGCACTCTGGCGTAAAGCGTTCTCCATCGAATGGCATGACCGGCTTCATAGCTTAAATAGATCCGACTGTGGGCCCGATTTAGCCAGATCCTGAATTGACTCCTCTAGTCGCAGGCGCGCTTCGCGTAGTGGGTCCATCATAATAAAACGGGCGATTTGCTCATTATAGGTCGGCCAGCGAGCGCATAAACGCTGTAAGTTTTCACCCCCCGGGCTATGCCCGGTCGCGCCGAATGAGGCGGCTCCGGAATGAACAATATAGGCCCTGTTGCACAAAACATGCTTCCAACCCATTTGCGCGGCACGCATGCACCAATCATTCTCTTCGCCATAGCCCTTCCCGAACGTGTCGACATCAAAGTCTCCGACCTGGTCGAGAGTTTGCCGGCGTACATACATGCAAAACCCCACCGCGGTCGGTAACTCAATATACTCCGGCCCCAGCCGCGAGGCCGCCAGAGCGATCGACTCGGCATCTTCGGGCTCCGGATTTTTCTCGATAAAGCGCGGAAATGAACAGATTTCGCCATTGTTTGTCCACGGCGTAATGCTCGCGATTTTCGGGTCACTGTTGGCGCACTCGACGATTCGATCAAGCCAACCGCAGGTTACCTGCGTATCGGAATTAAGCAAGACTACATCAGCCCCGTCAGCGGCTCGCATCGCTAAATTAGCATTCGCCGGAAAGCCCAAATTCTGGGCGTGGCGCACATACCAGACTTGATCAGGCATCTGCTGCATAAATGCCCGGCACAACGGTTCGATTCGCGGATCGCTGGACGCGTCATCAAACAATAGAAGTCGCGCGTGGGATGGCAAATGTCGACGCAAACTCGCCAGACACGCATCCAGCGCCTCGTAGGCATTAAACACCGGAACAATGATTACCGGAAAATGATTCATGGCACGTCGAGCCAATCATGGGTCAGACGGACGATGCCGAATTCGCGAGAGTCGCCCCTGATCGTTAGCGAAAATTCTCTGCTATCGAATAACCGTAGCGCTTGCGAATCCAGCGCGTGGACTTTTAATAGATAACTACCGGGCAATAAATTCAGTTTGGGAAATTTTAGGCTGACAACGAACCGGTTCGAGTCAATAGGCCGCATCGAGACCTTATCCATTTCCGAACTGACGCCATAAATGCCAGCGCCATCCAGGCGCGAAAGCCCCACCAGGCAGTGCGGATCAACCCCATAGCGTGAATTGATGACAACACGCACCAACAGATCATCGCCCATGTGCAACTGCAATGACGATTCAATGACCTCGTCATTGGCCTGCACTTCTTGCACAAAATACTCTTTATCCGCCCGATCAACCTGCGACTCAACGCGCTCAGTCTTGCGCCGTTCGTGCCAGGCAAGATATGCCTGACTCACATCGGCCACATCACCTTGCGCCGCAACCTTTCCATTGTGCAACCACAGCGCGCGCTTACATAATTTCTGAACGTGATACATGCTATGCGAGACGAATAGCAAGGTTCCACCTTCTGCGATAAAACGATCAATCCAGGCAGTGCACTTTCGCTGAAAACTCTCATCACCGACCGCCAGCACCTCATCGGTTATCAGTAGGTCGGGCTTCAAGCTGGCTACGACCGCAAAGCCGAGGCGTACCACCATGCCGGTTGAATAGTGCTTTACCGGCTCGTCAAAATATTGGCCGATCTCGGCAAACTGCTCAATGGCCTGCATCCGCGCATCCATTTCCTGCAAACTGAATCCATATAGAGCAGCAGACATGCGTACATTTTCCCGGCCACTGAATTCGGGGTGGAATCCGGCTCCCAACTCCAGCAAAGCCGCTATACGACCCCGGGTTTTAACCGTTCCACTGCTTGCGCTGAGCACACCCGATATAAGCTTCAGCAGCGTTGATTTACCCGCTCCATTCTCGCCGATGATTGCCAGCGACTCGCCACGTTGAACCTGCAGGCCGATGCCACCGAGAACTTCAACCTGACGCCTTGGACTGCGCCCCATGCAAATATCCCACAAGGCGCGGAGTCGATCACCGCGATGCGATACCACCGGGTATGACTTGCTCAAATCCCTGACATCAATCAGCACTTCGCTACTCACAGGAAGTCCTCTAGATGCGGGCGTGCACGCGCCTGAAGCCAGATGGATGTCAACAGGAACAATACGGCGACTAATGCGCTCCACATCAGCGCCTGAAAATAACTCGGGCCTGAGCCGAGCAATGCGCCCTGGATCGACTCGATTGGAGCGGTGAATGGATTCCAGCTTAAAGCGTAGCCCAAAGCTTCAGGCAGGTCGTTTCGAACGTACAAAACGGGCGTCAAAAAGAAACCTAAGGAAAGTATTTGGCCAATCGCTGGCGCAAAATCTCTAACAAACACCTGCATTAATGCCAACAACCTGGACAATGCGACTGCATAGGCAATCAAAACCAGCATCGCCGGCAGTGCCCATACCAGATTTGTAATTGGCAAAGGCACAAAGAAAAAATGCAAAACAATCAATACCGCCAACCAGCCAGCCAGATCAATCAACATCGAGCCAACGACGCGCGCGTGTACATACAGCGAATGTGTAATCGCTACCTTGCCAATTAAATCACGGTTGTCTGTGTAAGCGGTCAGTGCACGATTGACCGCGTTGGCGAACATCAACCACGGGTAAAGACCAAACGCTAAAAAAACCGGATAGGGCACACTGACGCTGGCGCGCGCCGGTAGCAACTCTCCGAACACGATAGCCAGAACTGCTAACTGCAGAAGTGGCAAAAGCAGCAGCCAGGCGATCCCCAAAAAACTACCCTGATGCCGCTCACTCAGCTCACGACGCAGCAGTTCGCGAAACACAGCTGCCTGCGCATTACTCATAAATTACTGCCCGCTATCGTCCTTCTGGCGAAGTGGCTCTAAAGCACGGAATCGCTCCCCGTACTCGTCGGTTAACTTGCGCAACTCTAATGGGCTTCTAACCACTGTCGGTGTGATCATGATCACCACTTCACGGCGCCCTTTCTCACTAAGTTTTTTGCCGAATAAACCGCCGATAACCGGAATCCGGCTCAAACCCGGTAGGCCCGAGCTACCGCGCGTATCGCTTTCATCAATCAAACCAGCCAGCAGTACTGTCTCACCCGATTGCACAATGGCTTCGGTCTTGAGCATGCGCGAGTTAACCGGACGATTGCCACCTTTGACATCAGCCGCCCCGGGTGAACTGACTTCTTGTTCAATCTGCATAAACACGGTGCCATCCGGACCGATCCTCGGCGTCACAATCAGCAAAACACCGGTGCGCAAATACTGCACCTGAGAAAATGTTCCATCACCGCCGGGCAGCCCCGGATTAAAGCTGGTGCTGGTCACAGGAATGCTCTGCCCCACATCGAACTCTGCCTGCACATTGTTTCTTACCAACACCGACGGACTCTGCAGAATTCGCACGTCGGTTACCGAATCCAATGCTGACAAAATGGCATTAGCGTCGCGACCAACGAATGACCAGACCGATTCATCCGGCGTAATTCGGCCTGCGTAGCTGGAGAAACTGTTTCGCGCACGGGCGATTGGTTGCAGTGCGGCATCGATATCATTATCGAAAAACCAGCTCACGCCATAACTTAGATTGCCGGTCAAATCGACTTCTACTATTTGCGCCTCAATGTGAACCTGAGCTGGCATTTGATCGAGGCGGTCAATCGCGCGTCGAATCGACTCCCACTGGGTCGGGCTAGCGCGAACCAACAAGGAATTGCTTTCAGCGATTGAGCTCACACTGACTTCGCCGCCACCAACGGTTATTGAAGCATTACCACCTGCCGATCCACCACCAGCCTGATCGTCCGGAGCTGAAGTCTCGCGCTGGTTGCGTGAAATATCGCCCGGTCCCCGCGAAACCGAACCCATCCGCTGCGGGGTGAGACCGGGCGCGGTGCTTACGCCGCGATCGCTGGAGCCGGAACTTCCACCAAACAGACTACCGAGCTGGGAAGAAATATCTTCGGCTTTCATGTATTTGACTTCATACACATACAGCCGTGCGCCCTCGCCGCCGGCATCCAGCTTCGATATCCAATCCTGGGCCACGCGTAAATAGTTCGGCTGCGAAGTAATAACAATTACCGAATTGGTTCCTTCAACCGGCATAAACCGAAACATTCCGGCCATCGGTGACTGGCTCTCAGCGCCAAAAATATCTTCCAACGAGCCGACGATTTGATCTGCTGCTGCCGATTCGAGCGTGAACACGCCCACCGACATTCCGGCCAACCAATCCACATCAAAAATATCGATCGTCCGCATGTAACTTTGCAACTCAGAACGGGTGCCGCCGATCACCATTAAGTTGCGCGCCGGATCAATCTGTACGATCGCATTGCTGCGGGCGTATGGCTTAAGTAGTTTTTCCATTTCGCTGGCGGAGATGAATTTCAGTGCGATCGCTCGCAATTCATAGCCACGGGCGCTTGCCGCGCTGGCCAATCGCGGCGATAAATTACCCGCCACCGCCTGATCAGAAGGAACAATGTTATAGCGGCCATCGCTCCAGACCATCGCCGCGTTATTCCAGCTAAGCACCATCTCCAGCAAACTCAATGCCTGATCGGCACCGACCGGTTGCGGCGTCGCCAAAGTTACCGTGCCCTGAACACCCGGGGCGATTACATAGTTTTGCTGCAGCAAATCACCCAACACCACCTTCACAACGGCATGCAGTGACTCGCCTTCGAAATTAAACGTGGCCTGTCCGGTTTCGGGCAACTCGGGCGGCTGTCCAGCGGCAACTGTGCGATTGAATACCTCGCCACTGCCTTTATTGATTTGCGGTTCAGTGCGCGCCCTATCCTGCTCATCGAGCTCGGCATCGACGGGTGCCGACTGCCCGGATTCATTGAGCTGCGCACTACGCTGAACCACCGGCACAGGCACATTGGCACAGGCGGTGACAATCAAGCTCAGAACGATAGCCGCAAGGCCGATTAGTGGATTCTTCATGTGATTGGTATTTGGCATGAGCTCATTCTAGCGCGCCTTAGCGCTTATCCTCTTGATCTGCTTTCTGGCGTGCTTCCGCTTCCATCGTGGCCCGGCGCGCGGCGATGCGCTGCCTGATCGCCTCGACTTGGGCGCGTTGATCTACTTCGGCCGCCGATGCGGTTGCGGGAACGACCGCCTCGGGCTTGCCCAGTCCCGTCTGGGGCGAACTGCCCGCGTTCGGATCGCTTACCGTCATCGGCGGACGACTCGGCGAAGGCGCAGCGCCGCCTTTGCCGTCAAACACGCGCAGGTCCATGACCTGCCGACCTGATGGACCTTCCAACACAGCACGCCGCGGGTGCAATTCGGCAAGACGCAAATTATGTCCCGGCAGCATTTCGCCAATCTTAAGCCTAATACTGTTACCACTGCTGTCGGTAAAAATCGCTACCTGTACTTCCTCAGTGATTAAGACGCTGCTGAGCATGCCTGAAAATGCGTTTTGCGCCGAATCAGATTCATCGCTAAACGGTTGGGGTTTGCGATCGGTCGCGAATAGCGGACGCTCGGAAATCGTGCGATAGGCTGAAAATTCTTTTAAGCGTTGGCCGCTCTCGCGCAAACTTAAACCAGGCACTGGTGGTGCCAATGCCGGATCGGCGGGATGCAGGCCAACGTTTCCGCCCAATCCCAGTTGACTCAACACAAGCAGCCCCAACGCCCACAATGCGGTTGCGGCCAACATTCGAGTTAATGGGCGTAGCTGTTGAATCACCCCTTACTCCCTGCGCTGGTCTTAAGATACCCATAGAGATCAAACACAATGTCCACCCGGCCGTCGACTCCCGATCGGCCGGCAGCCAGATATTGACGATTGCCACTGATATCCAAATTGCTGATAAACAACTGCGGGCTGCCGCGTTCCAGTGCGTACAGCAGGGTTGAAAACTCCGCTATGCCGCAACGCAATCGAACTTGAATAGTCACTCGCTCAAACGGCTCTTGAGTCTTGGAGACCAATGGCTGTCGCGCGGTTATCTGGCAGGCGCTTGCACTCGGGCTAGCCAATCGCATTTCAGCGTCAAGGCGCTGTACCAAACTAGCGGTTGCCAGCTCCCGATTTTCCTCAACTAAAAACCCCGGATTATTGGTTTCAAACGCGCGCACAGTGGCCAGCTTTTCGCGCAGCTCATCGATCTGCATTGCCTCCATGCGCAAGCTCAATTCTTCGTCGCGCAAGTCCCTAATCTCATCACCCATTGCCTGCATCGGCGCGGTCCACCACCAATGCACCAACAACAGATAGGCGAAGACCAGAACCAGTGCCAGCCACAACAGTGCGCGTAGTTTTTCAGCCTTACTTGCGCTCATTGCTACGCTCCGGCTGCTCTATCGAGATATTCGCGGTCAACATGAAGCGATCCAGGCCAGTGCCTTGATCAGTCTGAACTGCACCACCAAGCGCAGCTGAATTGAGCACTTGTGAGTTTTGTAAATCATTAACCAAAGCCGGCGCCGAACGGCTTAGCCCCGTCACAATTAAACGCGTGTCTTCAATACTCAATCGCTCTAAATAGGTATCATCGGGCAAGCGCTGAGTTAGCTCGTCAATCACCTCAAGCACCGCAGGCTGTGATGCAGTTCGCGCCGCCAAAAAATTAGCGGCTTTGGCAGCCGAAGCCAATTCATTGCGCAAGGCTCTGGCCTCTCGGGCATTTTGCATTGACTCATCACGCAGCGCCGTAATCTCTTCAAGCTTGTCGCTTCGATTCGACTTCGTCGCCACCCCGGTAACCAGCAAGCTGGCAACGATGAACGTGGCCAATATTGCTGAGGCTTTTCGATTGGGGTCTGCCTGAGACATGGTTGCCGAACTCGGCAGCAAATTAATCGGCAGTGGGCGCATCCGCTCGTCGGTGACGGTGACCCCGAGCAAACGTGAACCGAGTGGACCCAGCTGGGATTGCATCCGGGTTAAGGCCGCCGAAGGAAGAACAATCATTTCCACTTCAACTTGTTTTTGCTCAGCCAGACGTTTAAGTACGCGCCCGGCGTATTGAACGTCTTGTGCTGCGAATGGCGTTTGCCGATCAATTTCAAACTTGAGTAGATCGCGCAACTTGAGTTCGGCAGCCAGCGGCAGACGCAGCGTCTTGCGCAAAACTTGCTTCGGCTCGAGCAACAGCCACAGACCACAGTTCGGGTCTCGCGCTAACAGGGCCTGAAGATCGGCGAGTATCTGGTCATCATCCAGAGGAAGTCGCTCGATTTCCTGCATACCATGACGTAGCTGGCGCAAAAAAATTACTTCGTTTTCAGTAAGGCGCAACCAGATGCGTCGATCAAAATCGCTTAATCGATCCTGAGCAGATTGTGGCAACAAAGACCATAAACTGCGCCCAACGACAGTCCACCATTCGGGCAAGCCGCTACCTGCGATAAAAACACGCAAAGTCTCCACATACTGTCGCAGGCCGGCCGCGGCGGTCATCTACTGTTGCTCTCCAATTTCCCAGACCAGGGTCTGATAAAACTGCCCCAATGAATCGCCGCTTCCCATCCGGATAACGGTCCGGATTTCGACCGTAGGTCCAGAAGGACGCGTGGCACGACTGGAAATACTATACGTGCCCGTGCCATTTGCTGCGAGTGTGGGCAAACCCGGAATTGCCGGTGCGCCCAATCCCGGCTGCCAATTGGCGCGCGCCTGCATGATCAGGCTGATGACTTCCGGCGAATAGCCAAGGGCGCGAAGCACCGTATCCTCGGCAAATGCCGGGTTTGGCTGTGCCAACCCGGTAAATACGGTGAGATACGGGCTGACCTGCCGCGCCAGAGCTTCACTGACGCCCAGTACACGCTGCAGCTCAGCAACCGATTCGAATGCAGCATTTTTGCAAGGGTAGTCTCTTCCCGCGCGTCGATAGTCCCGATCTTCCGCACCCCCCTCAGGCTGGACCAGATCATCGGCATCGCGCCAATCGATGATCGCTGCGGCTAATTGCGGCGCCTCATCAGGGCTAACGCCCACCGCCAGAAATAGGTTCCTGAAGGTCGTAAAATCGCTGGCATTCAGATCAATCTTGCCCGACTCATCGCGCAGAGCAATTTGCAGATCAAAGCCAAATACAGAGGCTGTCTGGATGCGACCATCCGGAATCAACCGGGTGCCCGGATCGGCCGCCATCATCCGTCGCGCAACCAGATCTACTCCCGACTCTGCGGCGTACTGCAAGCGCGCCTGAACCAAGGCCTGACTACCTTGAATCGCCTCGCCACCGGCGGTCAGCGCAAATAGACCAACCACGCCGATCAAAAGGACGAGTAACCACAGGACGAGAATTAATGCAGCGCCGCGGACTTGCCGAATCATGGCTCTCCCCCCCGCTCACCCGGTCCGCGCGGCGCACCCAGGTTGGGCAGCACGATGCCCTGCATCTGCCCGGTAATTTTCAGTGGGACGATCAAGGCTGGAAAATGGAAACGCTGATTGTGCATCTGTACTTCCATGCGCACCTGCGCGGGCAATTGGGCACTGCGCTCCCAGCCCTGACTCCAATCCTCAATCGCGCCGTCCGGGCCAAAGCCACGCACACTGAACTGAGCATCTGCGACGCCTGTGAGCAATCGCTCGGCAGGACGATCACTGGCGATTGGCCCTTCCGGGGTCATCAATTCAAACTCGAACTCCAGCGTCCACGAACTGCCATCACGCACCCAACGGTAACGCTGCACATAGTTTCCACCGAAGGATAAGTATCCGGGCATGGGTCCAACGAACTCAATGGAACGGCTCGTTACTTTAAGCAAGCGCACGATGCCATCGGAGCTACGCTCGGGGTCTAAGGCGACTGGTTGCATCAGCTGAATCTGTCGCCGCATAAACCCGTGCACAGATCGCATTCGCTCAGACTGGGCAGCAATTCGTTCGGCGCTTGTTGTGGCGCGCGATGCACTCTGTAGTGCGGAAAACCCAATGGCCAGTCCTGCAGCCATTACCGCCACCGCCAACAACAGTTCAAGCAAAGTAAACCCGCGGGCCCGGTCAAACGGCATATCAGCGCGTCTCCAATGCATAAGCTGCCCGAATGCTGGATACCGCAACGTGATAGTTTTGCCCGGACTGCTCCCAGGAGACTTCCACATCCACCTGATACAAAACCGGTGTGCTGGACGCACTGACTTCAGGAGTTGCTCGCTGATCGCTGTCGATCAATTGTGCAGATGCATCACTCTGGTCAAGCGGATCTTCTACCTCGTAAACATTCGCCCGCCACACAAAACGCCGCTGATCCAAATCACCGGAAAACTCTCCGGGCACGATTCGCTCAACCCGGCCGAAGTTGTCCAACACGTTGCGTGCATGGAGCGCGGCTTCACTGACACGCTCGGCGCGCGCGATCTGCTGCATACCGCTACTCAAAATACTGAGGACAACGACTAACGCAGTTGCCATCAATGCGAAAGCAACCAGAACTTCCAACAAACTAAAACCCCGATAGCGGTTCACGGCTGCGCACCGCGTGCAACTTGAACATCGCCGAGCAACCATCCGATATCAATACGCCAGGCGGCGTCCTCTATTCGAAAAATAATGCGCCCGCCGCTGCTCGAGCCATCCGCAAAAAACCGCCAAACGGCCACACTATCGCCGGGGCTTTCCTCTCGCACCGTTATTGCCTCGACCTCAATGGAGCTTCGGATCACACCGTCGCGCCGATCATTGACACCGTGGTCTTCACTGTCGGTGGAAAACAAATCCGCAGGCCAGGCCCCTTGAGGCAATGCGCTTGCCGGCAGGCTCACCCAACGATTCTTGGCGAGATCGAGCACAAATAACTGCGCTTGTCCGGTGACCATCGCCCGAGTTCGGGTAGATCGCAATTCAGCCGCGACGGTCTTGGTTTGCTCTCGCAATTGCTGCCCCGGCATAGCGCGATTAATGCCATAGGCTAAGAGCGACATGGCTACCGCAATCAGGCTGATTACTACCAGTAATTCAACTAAGGTGTAACCGTGGTGCCGTTGCATAGGTGCCTCAGGGCTTGCGAATATCCTTATCGACAGACTCGCCACCACTCTTACGATCGGCGCCCAGGCTGACCAACTCGTAAGGGCCATTTTCCCCGGGCTTACGAAATTCAATCGGCGTATTCCAAGGGTCTTTCATATCAGACTCTTTAATATATGGCCCCAGCCACCCTTCAAAACCACTATCAGAAATCAAGTCATCCAGAGCAGATGGCAACTCGCCGGTGTCCATTTCAAACTGATCAACCTTTGCTGACAACGAATTCAGCTGCGCCTGTGCCAATTTCACGTTGGCGCGATCTTGACCCTGAAAGATCTGGCTCGCGGCAAATGCGCCAATGACCGCGATCAGCGCGACCACGATGAGTATTTCCATCAAACTGAAACCCGCTTGACGCGCCATCTGAATTTGCATTGATTTCATTACAAAGCTCCTGCACCGGAAGTTAGATTGTACAAGGGCACTAGCACTGACAACACCACTAAGGCCACCAACATTGCCATTAATATGGTCAACACCGGCACCAACGCGGCCAGCAAACGTTGAACCGCCTGCTGGGTTTCAGTATCAAAGGTATCGGCGACCTTTAGCAACATACGATCAAGCTCGCCGGACTCTTCGCCAACCTGAATCATCTGAATCGCCAAACGCGGAAATAATTTGCTCTTGTTCAATGCATAAGACAGCCCCGAACCGACTTTCACTTCTTCGCTCGCCTGCACCAGCGCATCGGCCAGCGCACGATTTCCAATGACCGGCGCTGCAAAATTCAAAGCAGTTAATAAGGGCACGCCGTTGTTCAGCAAAGTACCCAAAGTCCGCGCCAGACGTGCCGTTTCGATTCGAGCGATCAGACCGCCCACTAATTTGCGCTGCAGAATCCATCGATCAAAACTTGCCCGGCTCTGCGGGTCATTGGCTTTGAACAAAACGATGCCTATGACTACTGCGGAAATGCCCAACAGCAACCACCAGTAACTGCGAAGCCCCATGCCGACGCTCATGACCACCGAGGAATACCAGGGCAATTCCACCTGCATGTCGACCAACAGCGTATTGAACTGCGGCACAATAAAACCCAGCAGCAAGATACTCGCTAAGCCGACCATCAGCACCAGAATCGCCGGATAGATCAGTGCACTAATAATGCTTGCGCGCAAATTCTGTGCACGCTCCAGGTATTCACCCAGACGACTCAAGGCAAGCTGTAAACCGCCGCCCGTCTCGCCGGCGCGCACCATGGAGACATAGAGGCGAGAAAATAAGCCATGCTCTTGATCCATCGCCGCCGAGAGCGGCATACCGCCGCGCACAGCTTCGCGAATACGTTCGATAACCCGGCGCGCTGACTCACGTTCGGGCAAATCCATTAAGGTGCCCAGGGCTCTATCGAGCGGTAAACCGGCGCCGAGCAAAGTTGCCAGTTGTTGGGTCAACTGCGTTATTTCGGCCTGATTAAGCGCCTTGCTGCCAAAGCTCAACGCCAATAGACCGCCTGCATCGGGTGTATCACCCCGGCGCATATCCAGCGGCAAATGCCCCTGATCCTGGAGCCGCGCCGCAACCTCTTCAGCGCTGCCTGCCTCCATGGAACCCTGCAGGGTTTCGCCCTGAGCCGATAACGCTTTGTATTGGAACAGTGCCACAGCCACCTCTGTCTAGCCTCTGCTTCGATTGTATCTAAAAGGCGGAAGCGGTGAAGCCGGCAGAAGAGGCAGAGTAGCTTGCCGGGCTCCGACTCTGCGGAAGGGACGCAACTGTCCGCGTGGCTCAGCACACGCGCGGCAGTCTTTATTTAGTCGCTATCGGTAACGCGCAATACTTCTTCGATCGTGGTCAAACCGGCCAAAGCCTTGCGGATACCGTCTTGGAACATGGTCTGCATGCCCAACTCGCGAGCGACCTTTTCGATTTCGCCAGTAGTAGCGTGCTGCATGATGTGCTTGCGCAGCGTGTCATTCATCACCAAAAACTCAACAATGGTTGAGCGCCCGGCGTAACCGGTGGCGCTAAGCTCCGATGGAACCGGACGGTATAAATGGATAGTGCCTTCGGGCTGATACTTTCGCAGATTGAATTTTTCAACTTGCTCGGCGCTTGCGGCATAGCGCTCGGCATGGATTGGCTCAAGCTTACGGACCAGGCGCTGGGCCAAAATGCCATTGATGGTAGATGTCATCAAATAATCTTCAACACCCATATCCAGCAACCGGGTTATACCACCGGCGGCACTGTTGGTATGCAACGTAGATAACACCAGATGCCCCGTAAGTGCCGACTGGATTGCGATGCGGGCGGTTTCCAGATCACGCATTTCACCGATCATGATGATGTCCGGATCTTGACGGACAATTGAGCGCAAGGCCGTGGCGAAATCTAAACCGATCGACGGCTTGGCTTGAATCTGATTGATGCCTTCGATCTGATATTCAATGGGGTCTTCAACGGTAATTATTTTGACATCTTCAGTATTTAGCTTAGACAGCGCGGTATACAGCGTCGTAGTTTTACCTGAACCAGTCGGGCCCGTTACTAACAATATTCCGTGCGGCTGATCGAGCACTTTTAAAAACTGCGGTAAAAACTCCTGGGTAAAGCCCAGCGTCTCAAAATCGAATATCACTGCCTCACGATCCAGCAATCGCATGACAACCGACTCACCGTGCGCGGTGGGCACAGTGGATACGCGCAAATCCAATTCTTTGCCCTGCACACGCACCATAATCCGGCCGTCCTGGGGCAAGCGACGCTCGGCAATATTTAACTTCGCCATAATTTTTATACGCGAGATCACTGCGGCGCTTAAATTAGCTGGCGGGCTTTCCGCATCGAGCAAAACACCATCGATCCGGTTGCGTACTTTCAGGCGATTCTCGAAAGGCTCGATATGAATATCCGACGCCTTGGTCTCGACTGCTCGCTGAATAATCAGATTGACGAGCCTTATCACCGGCGCTTCAGACGCCAGATCACGCAAATACTCGACATCATCTTCATCGCGCGCGACTTCGTCGCCCACATTTTCCACAATGCTGCCCATCGCACTGCGGCCCTGACCAAAATACCGCTCGATCAAGTCGGCAATTTCTGAGCGCAGACCGACGTCTATCCGCACATCCTTATTCGTTGCCAGACGCACCGCATCGACTGCATACGGATCCTGCGGGTCGGCCACGAGCAAATGAATACTTTGATCATCGAGTGCAATGGGACATATCTGGAATTGCTTCAGAAACCGCAAGCTCAGCGACACGTTATCCGGTGCCTGTTCCGGGCAGTCACGGGCAAGTCGCAGGGTGAGACCCAGCGCTTCACTGGCCGCCTCGGCCATGTCACGTTCGCTGACCATGCCGAGCTTGACCAGCAAGCTAACCAATGAACCACCGGCCTCGGAATGCAGGCGCTGGGCGCGCGCCAGATCAGTGTCCTTAAGACGCGACCTGGCCACCAGCACCGAGACAATTTGCTCGTCGGCACTTTGTGCAGATTGATCTTGGTCTAACTCAGCCGGGCTATGCATGGTGTCACTCTAGCATTTCACTTCGGCGCTTTCGATCTGCTTAGCCGACAAAATCGCGGGCATTTCCAAACAGGCGCAACCACGGCGAGACCTCGCCCCAGTTTGAAGGCGCCCAGCTCATTTGCACACTGCGAAACACGCGTTCCGGATGCGGCATCATCAGGGTCGCCCGGCCATCTTCACTGGTTAAGCCGGCGATTCCCTGCGGTGACCCGTTTGGATTGAGCGGATACCGTTCCGCCACTGCACCATCGCCATCCACGTAGCGCATAATCGTGTGACCCAGCGGCAACCCTTCAGCGGCAGCAAATTCCGCTCTGCCTTCACCATGCGAAACCACGATGGGCACGATGCTGCCGGCCATACCGCGCATCAGAACCGATGGAGAATCCAGAACTTCGACGCCAACAAGGCGCGCTTCATACTGTTCACTTTGATTGCGCGTAAAAACCGGCCAATGAGCCGCACCCGGGATCAGGTCCTTTAACTGGGCCATCATCTGGCAGCCATTGCACACGCCCAGAGAGAAACAATCTGAACGCGCAAAAAATTCTTCGAACTGTTCGCGCAACGCCGGCACTTCTAAAATACTGGTTGCCCAGCCGCGTCCTGCCCCGAGTACATCGCCATAACTAAAGCCACCACAGGCGGCAAGTCCCTTGAATGCACCTAGCGCGTAACGACCGGCGATCAAATCGCTCATATGCACATCAACCGCGGTAAAGCCCGCACGATCAAAAGCGGCCGCCATCTCGACCTGGCCGTTGACCCCTTGCTCGCGCAAAATTGCGATGCGCGGGCGCGCGCCGGTTGCGATATATGGCGCTGCGATGTCTTCGTCGTTGTTAAATGTCAGGCGTGGTGTGAGACCGGGCGCATCAAAGTTACGCCGCTGCTGCCACTCCGATTCAGCACACTGCGGATCGTCACGCAATGCCTGCATCGCACGGGTTACGCTCCACCACGAATCAAAGAGTTCGTGCCACTGCCACTCAACCAGAATATTTTTTTCTTCACTTATCCGGATGATCGAAGTACTCAATGGTCTGCCAATGCGCTGAGCACAATTGGTCAGCCCATGGCGATTAACCAGATCGGCAAACTCCGCGCGGTCATCAACCGCCACTTGCACAATTGCGCCGAGCTCTTCGTTAAACAAAACGCCGAACGGATCGGCGCCCCACGCATCCAGACTGATATCCAAGCCACAATGCGATGCAAACGCCATTTCGCAAAGCGCGGCAAATGCACCACCATCGCTGCGATCGTGGTAGGCCAACAGGACTTTGTTGGCCCGTGCATCCTGGATTAACGAGAAAAAGTCAGCCAAACGCTGGGGATCATCCAGATCCGGCGAGGCACCACCAAACTGCGAGTAGACCTGAGCCAGAATCGATCCACCCAGACGCCGTTGTCCGCCGCCCAAACCAATAAGCCATAAATCGGTTTCAACGCCAAGTTGCAGCTGTGGAGTCAATTGTTCGCGTACATCGGCAACGCGTGCAAATGCAGTAACAATCAACGAAACCGGGGAAACGGATTTATGCTCCTGTCCGTCAACCTGCCACTTAGCCTGCATCGACAGCGAATCTTTACCGACCGGAATACTCAATCCAATTTGCGGACATAACTCCATGCCCACCGCTTTGACGGTTTCAAACAACAGGGCATCTTCGCCTGCGGTGCCTGCGGCCGCCATCCAGTTTGCACTGAGCTTTATTTCTTCGAGTGTTCCGATTTGTGCAGCGGCAATATTAGTAATCGCCTCACCCACCGCCATCCGCGCTGATGCACTGGCATCAATCAGCGCCAGCGGTGTGCGTTCGCCCACCGACATGGCTTCACCGGTGAACCCTTCGAAATCATTCAGGGTGATTGCGCAATCGGCCACCGGAATCTGCCACGGACCCACCATCTGATCACGCGCGGTCAACCCACCGACGGTGCGATCGCCAATTGTGATCAAAAAGTTTTTCGCGGCGACCGTTGGGTGCGATAACACGCGCATTCCGGCCTCACGCAAATCCAATGCACTGCAATCCAGACGCGGCCAGCGCATAGCATCTGGCACCTGGGTATCACGATGGGTTTTTGGCGCCTTACCAAACAATACATCCATACTTAGATCGATCGGCGTCTGGCCTTGCGCGTCGCGCAGAATCAAGCGCTGCTCAGCGGTCGCCACACCGACTACTGCAAACAAACAGCGCTCGCGTTTGCACATCTCACTGAACCCAGCCAATGAGTCCGGGCTGATCCCTAAAACGTAACGCTCCTGCGATTCATTGCACCAAAGTTGCATGGGCGATAGCGAAGGATCATCACTGGGAATCTTATCCATCTCGATGACACCACCGACGTTCGAGTCGTGGAGTAATTCCGGGATTGCGTTCGACAGGCCACCAGCGCCGACATCATGCAAAGTAATGATCGGATTTTGATCAGCTAATGCAATGCATCGATCAATGACTTCCTGGCAGCGTCGCTCCATTTCCGGGTTGTCGCGCTGCACCGAGGCAAAATCGAGCGCCTCAGAAACCTGCCCGGAAGCAACCGAAGATGCGGCGCCGCCACCCAAACCGATCAACATCGCCGGGCCACCCAATACGACAACCAGGTCACCGGGTTGCAGATCGTTCTTCTTCACCAGGTCCGGATCCATCGCGCCCAAACCACCGGCCAACATAATGGGCTTATCGTAGGCGCGACACTCGTTTTCACCGCTGTGCAGTTCGAAGCTACGGAAATAGCCGGTTAGCGCCGGCCGGCCGAATTCGTTATTGAACGCGGCCGCACCGATGGGGCCATCCCGCATAATCTCGAATGCGCTGGCCATGCGCGGATTCAAATCGCGATGGGGCTCCCAAGCCTGGGCCAGACCCGGAATTCGCAAGTGCGACACGGAGAACCCGGTCAACCCGGCTTTCGGTTTGCCACCACGCCCGGTCGCACCCTCATCGCGAATTTCACCGCCGCTGCCGGTGGAGGCACCGGCAAAAGGCGAGATCGCTGTGGGATGATTGTGTGTTTCTACTTTGATACAAAAAGCGCTCGGTTGCAGCGCGCTCGCCGCGTAAACGCCATCGGGCTGAGCCATAAAACGCTGCGCGGGATAACCGGCAACAACTGCCGCATTGTCGCTATACGCCGTCAATGTGTGCTCAGGGGTTTTGGCATGGGTATTGCGAATCATCGCAAACAACGATCGATCTTGTGGCAGTGCGTCGATCGTCCACGTCGCATTAAATATCTTATGTCGGCAATGCTCAGAGTTGGCCTGTGCAAACATCATGAGTTCGGCGTCGCTGGGCTTTCGCTGCATCTGGCCGTAGCGCTCACGCAAGTAATCTAATTCATCCGCAGACAACGCCAGACCCAAACGCTGATTGGCCTCATCGAGGCGATCCAGTTCAATGCGCTCCAGTGCCGGCTTGAGGCCGGGCTCAAAAAGCTGCTCTGCGCTAGGCATCGCAAACAACAAGCTCTGGGTCATTGGATCGTGCAATACCTTAGATATTGCGGCAAATGCCGGTTCGGTTGGCGCCGGCAGACCACTCATTTGTAGAACCATTCCACGCTCAAGCCGCGCGACCGGCAGATGGGCGTGATGCAGAATTTCTATCGCCTTACTCGCCCAGGGCGAGCGAGTTCCCAAACGTGGGACGACATAGACGCAGCCATCTGTCATTGTTTGCGATAGGGCCTGCCCCTGCAAAATGCGCTGCAATGCCTGCGTGTCCACAGTGGCACCGTGCTGCTCCTGCACGAAGTACAGATGGGCAGCCGAGCGAATTTGCACGTCGGACTTGATGCCCGCGAGTTGTTTAAGCAGCCGCTCTAAGCGGAACGGCGATAGGGCCGATTGGCCCTTTAAAACGATCATGCCGTGGAAATTCCAACCAGATGGATCGGCCATTTTACCTAAGCCGACCCCTGCGGGGAATTATTTAACGCGTTTGATGTTCATGCTGTCCAAAATTGCCAGCACACCGGCTGGATCCCGGGCATCGGCTGGAACGCTGCGACCGTCTACCGTGTAGTACGCCGGCGTGCCGCTGACGCCAACCCGGTGACCGATGTCCTCACCCATTAATACCGGGGTCTGGCAAGGCGCAGACTCGACTTTTTCGTCACTTTTTGCGGCGGTAATCGCTTTCTGCCGGTCTTTTGCACACCAAACCTGGTTCATATCATCTGCATTAGCGAATTTTCCAGACATCGGGAACGGCAGGTACTCAATGGTAATTCCGAGTTCGTTGTAACGCGCCATATTGCGATGCAATACACGACACCATGCACATTTGGTGTTTGTAAAAACGATCAGGCGGTGCTTCTCATTTGCGGCCTTGAAGATGATCCGATCACTGGCAGCGAAACGCTCTATCTCCTCTGCGCGGACTTTGTGCAAGCTTTGATCGGCCAGATTGACCCCGCTTTCGGCGTCGAATATGGCGCCATCAATGACAATTTTTCCGTCATTAGAGATTTGCAGTACAGTCCAAACTTGGCTAGCCCCCCGCCCCGAATTAACTAGAGCCGATACCTCAACAAAGCCGGGGATTGGCGAGGCGCTCAGGCGCACATCACTGGAACCGGGCATGCCTTGCGCCATGACATCGGCCACCGTTTTGGCTACTTTTTTGTCAATTCCCGGCGCAACTTTCGGGCTGCCGGCATCGGCGTTGCCACCGGCTACGGGCTGCGCACAAGCGCTCAAGCTAAAACAAAGACAGAAGAACAAAGCAAATAGACGCAACATAAATTTTCCGATAAGAGCCAGAGCAAAGACCAACAGCGGCCTGAATGGTTCCATTGTCTCATATGCAAAAGGGGGATCAGGCGCGTGGATGGTGCTGCTGATGCAATTTCTTTAATGCCTCGCGCGCCACCAGAGTGTAAATCTGTGTCGTGGATAGTGAACTATGTCCAAGTAGCATCTGCAGCGCACGCAGATCGGCGCCGTGATTGAGCAGATGAGTGGCAAAGCTGTGCCTGAGCCCGTGCGGCGTCACCCGGCCCGGATTAATTCCGGCTGCAACCGCGAGCTTTTTGATGACCTGCCAGAACTGCTGTCGACTCAGTTGATTGCCGCGACTGCTCAAAAAAAGTGGGCGCAGTGCCTGCTTACCGGCAAACTTCGGGCGTACTTCGCTCAAATAACGCTCCAGCCAATGCTGCGACTCCTCTCCGAGCGGCACCAGGCGATCCTTTCCGCCTTTGCCGGTGACCCGCACCACGCCCTGGCGCATATTGATCGATGCCGCCTGCATGCCGACCAACTCACTAACGCGCAGCCCGGTGGCATACATCAGCTCAACCATGCAGCGATCACGCAAACCATTCGCGGTATCCACACTGATTGCTGCGATCAACGCCTCTACTTCACTTTCGGAAAGCGCCTTGGGTAGACTCTTGCTCAGTTTCGGCGGGTCGAGCATCGCGGTCGGGTCATCTTTGACGATCGAATCACGAATCAGCTGCGCATAAAACGCGCGGAGCGCCGAGAGTAATCGCGCGTTACTGCGACTGGCATACCCCAGGCGTGCCCGCTCAGCCAGGTACGCGTAAATACTGGCGCGATCCAAATTCTGCAGGCCACTTTTTTTATGCAGGCTCAGCCAGCCGGCCAATCCATGCAAGTCTCGACGGTAGCTCTCCAGTGATGAACGTGCTGCACCCGTTTCCGCCCAATGCCGCTCAATGAACCGGACAATCAAATTCTGGTCCGCTTCGCTGGGCTCAGGCAATGAGCGAGCGTAGGCACGGCGATCAGCGGTTTTGTTAGTCATCATTAAAGCTTAGCGCGCGCGGGCAACTGCCGCTATGATTTAGCAATGAATGAAGTAAAAACTGAAGCGCGCGTGGCCCACTTGGGTTGGCGATTGCTGGCCATGACCTACGATGCAATTCCGCTGATCGCGATCGTGTTAACGCTAAGCGCTCTGTGGCTACTGGCCAGCGGTGGTAAACCGGTTGTACCGGGCAGTTGGCAGTCTTACGCAGAGCTTATCTACTTATGGGCAGGCTGTGGTGCCTACGCAGTACTTAGCTGGCGTCGTGGCGGGCAAACCATGGGTGGCCGGCCGTGGAATCTTCGCGTGCTAACGACCGATGGCAAAACGCCGCAGTTTTCAGCATTGATGATTCGCTACGCTGTGGCGACATTCTCTTTGCTAGCGCTGGGTCTGGGCTTTGTGTGGATGTTCTTTGACGCCGAGCAGCGCACCTGGCACGACATCGCCAGCCGAACCCAATGCTATCGACTGCAACACGCCGGAAAATAAGCTATCGGGTGCGCCAGGCCTGAGCCATCGCAAAGGCGTACAACAAACTGATCGAACCTGCGTAGGCAATCCAGACTTCGACTCGATACGCGGCACTTAAATCAACTAACAGGGGCAAGCCGAGCTTGATGACCAGGGCGAAAACAATGCCGGTGAACAGGCGCAAACCGAAGCCGCCGGATCGTAGTGAACCAAATGCAAAGGGGAGTGCGGCAAAGACCAATCCAATCAGGACGAGTGGATAGGTCAGGCGCGACCAGAATACCGATTTAAGTTTAGTTGCCTCTTGACCACTGCGCCGCATTTGCTCAATTTCACGCGCCAAATTGGCGGTGGACAAATACACCGGTCTGACCGTTCCCGATTCAATCGCTCCCGCCTCAAGCAACGTGTTCCACTCTCGATCAGGCAATTCGCGCATCTCCACGAAGTTTTCATGAAAAACCGTTTCGCGAATTTGATGCAGCTGCCAGCCAGCCTTTTCCCGATACTCGGCACGACCTGCTTCTTCTATCGATTGCAGGCGTCCATCCTCCTGAAAGCGATAGACCCGAACTTGATCAAACTGCCAGTAAACATCGTCGCCCTGCTGCCTTCTCGAAGCGCCGCGCGCATTGAAAAACTCCTGACCCTCACGCGCCCACAGCCCCGATTTTCCAGTGAGGATGACGTCATCATGCTTTGCCGCTAACGAGATCGACTGGGCCTTTTGATCGCCCCAGGGAGCGAGCGTTTCGGCCACAATCATCAGCGGCACGGCGAGCATCATTACGCTGATTAAGCCGGCAACTCCGATTCGAACTTTGGAAATACCCACCGCGCGCATCGCGGTAATTTCCGAGCGGGCAGATAGGCCGCCAATCGCCAGGATCACTCCGATAACCGCTGCCATCGGATAATTTTCGTAGAGTCGTCGTGGCAACTGAAAGCTGGCCTGCAACAAAAGGTGAGAAACCCCGTAATTACCTTGGCCTAGATCCTCCAGCCCGTTGATCAAAAATCCGAGCATGTCGATAAAGGTAAGCACCAGCCAGGTAATGCCGACACTTAACAGCACGGCCCGAATAATATGGCGATAAATGCGGCGATTAATCATGCGGACCTCCGTCGTGGAAGTCGCCCGTCACGCGCCAGGGCAATGACCGCAACAATCATCGCCGGCAAATGCAGCCACCAAAGCCCGGCGTCAATCGGTATTTTTCCGGCGCCTAGCCATATTTTGCCGAGGATCAACAGACTAACGCCCAGGATATAGGCAAGGACCGCGAGCATCAGTAGACCGTAGCGCGCTTTGCGCGGCGGACTGCGTGCCAACGGCACCGCAAGCACCGCCAAAATAAGGCTGATTATTGGCACGCCAATACGCCAATGCCATTCAGCCCGCGAACGATTGGTAGCGCCGGGACCGATCAAGCTTTCCATTTCCCGCCCGGCCAGAGGATCAGATCGCGATGCATCCGGATCGGGCAGGCGAATTTCATTCAAGCCAAAACTCTGTAAACGAAAATCTCCGGCTCCAAGCACACCTTCAACCCGAAACCCGCTGTTCATTCGCAAAAAACGCGCCTGGTCCTGCACAAACAACTCGCCACTGGTGGCCGTCGTCAGATCGATTCGTCCATCCTGATCGCGCTGGACAAACAGCCGATCAAAAAACCGTCCATCCGGGGAAATGTCACCTACATACACCACACCATTGCCGCCGGGCAGTTCCATAAAGCGCCCTGCATCCAATCCGGCCACCAGAAAATTCCGGTTCGCTTGATCTACATGCAGGCGTGCGGTTTGCTCTGCCAATGGCCCCAGCCAGATTGCAGCCAACCCCACGACTGCGGATACCGGCACAGCCAACAGCAAAACCGGTAGAAGAATTTGTCGCGGACCTATTCCAACCGCGGAAAGCACCGCCATCTCGCTATCACGATAAAGCCGCCCGATGCCCATGATCAGCCCGATAAACAGCGCGAGTGGCAAAATTAACGGAAGCCAGGCGACGAAACGCAGGCCCAGCTGGGTCAACAACAATGGCGCTGGCACCCTGCCGCGCGCAATTTCCGACACCAGATCGGCAAATACGCCACTCAAGCTGACCAGCAATAACACTGTAGTTACCGCTAAAAAGCTCAGGGTGAGTTGGCGCAAAATGTAGCGTCGCAGCAAGTTTATGAACACAGGTAAAGAATGCCTTCTCTGGGATGCATTAGAATAGCCGGACTCCGGTTACCTAAACGCAGGCGAATATTCGTCAGAGCAGGGCTCCGGCTTTGAAATTTTACGGAAAAACAGCCAATGACACTCGAATTTAGCTTAAACCAGCAGGCCGCGCAGCTCATAGAGAGCGATTGCATCATCGTCGGCATATTTGCTGACCATTCATTGACGGCTTCAGGACAAGCTCTGGACGAAGCCAGCAATGGCCGTATCGGCGAATTAGCCAAGCACGGTGATATTGATTCCAAATGTGGCAAAACCTCAATTCTGCTCGACCTGCCGAATGTTAAGAGTCGTCGAGTTCTGGTCGTTGGACTGGGCGAAAAGAAGGTACTGAATGCAGCTAATTTTATTAAGGCTGTCGGTTCGGCCATTAAGGCGGTTGCCGCCCGACCGGCGCAATCGGCGCATTTGAGCCTGTCTGAATGCGCGATCGATAATCGCGACGCGGCTTGGGTTTTGCGCCAATGCGTTGCAGCAGCCAACCATGCCAGCTATGCCTACACGCAGACCAAATCGAAGAAAAAAGACGACACCCGCGTCAGCCTGACCGAGATCAGCATTGCCGGCGAGCCGTCAATGCAATCAGAACTAATACGCGGCGCCAGTATCGCCGCCGGCGTTGACTGCGCGCGTCACCTGGGAAATTTGCCGCCGAACATCTGCAACCCTGATTTCCTCGCCGAGCACGCTCGCCAGATCGCTAAAGAGCATGATGGGGTCAGCGTTGAAATTCTCGATGAAAATGACATGGATGCACTGGGCATGGGCTCGCTACTGGCAGTCGGCCGTGGCTCGGCCAACCGTCCAAAACTGGTCATCCTGAAGTGGAATGGCGATGGCGATGCCAAGCCGCATGTATTGGTCGGCAAAGGCATTACCTTTGATACCGGCGGCATCAACCTGAAAACTCAGGGCGGCATCGAAGAGATGAAGTTTGATATGTGCGGCGCGGCTTCCGTGTTCGGCACCTTCGTCGCGGTGGCAAAAATGCGCCTCAAGTTAAATTTAGTCATGGTCGTTCCGGCCGTAGAAAACATGTGTGATGGCGACTCCTACCGTCCGTCCGATGTGTTGACATCAATGAGCGGCAAAACCATCGAAGTCGGCAATACCGATGCCGAAGGCCGCCTGATTCTGTGCGATGCGCTCACTTACGCCAAACGCTTTGAACCTAAAGCCCTGGTCGATGTGGCTACCTTGACCGGCGCTTGCGTGATTGCTCTGGGCAAGCATGCCAGCGGACTGATGTCCCATCACGATGATCTGGCCAATGAGCTGCTGAGTGCCGGCGAGTCGGTGTTTGATCGCGCGTGGCGTTTGCCGATCTGGGAAGAGTATCAACCGATGCTCGATTCGACGTTTGCGGACGTCTACAACATCGGCGGCAAAGCCGCTGGCGCGATTACTGCGGCCTGCTTCCTGTCACGCTTTACCGAAGGTGAGCGCTGGGCACATCTGGATATCGCCGGAAGTGCCTGGGGCGAGGGCCGTAAAGGCATGGCCACGGGCCGGCCGGTCGGATTGTTGACCCAATGGCTGATTGATCAGGCCAAGTAAGCCTATGCCGCGCGCCGACTTCTATGTCATCCAGCAAGAGCGTTTTCGCGACCAGCCTCTGTTGCTGGTCTGCGAGCTGGCGCGCAAAGCATTCAATGCCGAAATACCAACACTGATCTTGTGCCGCGACGCCCGGCAGGCCGAAGAACTCGATGACCTGCTTTGGGCCTTCGATGCCGATGCCTATATCCCGCATCAGATTGTCGGCGCCGACGAAGAAGAAGAAGCCACTCCGGTGCTTTTGCTGACCCCGGAATTTGATAGTCCGATGCGCCCGATGGTAATCAATTTGCGCGATGCGTCGGTTCCGGGCGATTTTGAACGCGTTCTGGAAGTCGTGCCGGCCGATCCGTCGCACCGTGATGCACTCAGGCAACGCTGGAAAGACTATAAAGATCGCGGCCTGGATGTAAATAAACACGATATGTAGGCCTCGCACGGTTGGTTTACCGTGCCATCACGAGCCCAGCTGCGGGTCCTGGTAAGCCTGAAAAACACAGCAGCCGCTGGCGAATCAGCCACTTTATTCCAAACTATCAATAACTTACACGGCATCAGTCGGGTAGCTTGCTAATCTTTTGCGGTGCATGTACCATGGCTACACATGGTACATATGGATCACCCAGACAATGGACATTGAAATTGACATCGAGGCACCCGAGCCGATATTCGCCCAGCTCATTGAGCAAGTGAAGCAAGCGGTACTCAAGAACACCATCAAACCCGGTGATGCCCTGCCGTCCATTCGACAGCTCGCCGCCGACCTTGAGGTCAATAGCAAAACGGTGGCTAAGGCCTATAGCTTGCTGGAGCGCGACGAAGTGATTCAAAGCAGAGGCTATCGCGGCACCTTCGTGCACCCGAACGCTAAAGCCAATAGCAAAGTCGATCTAAACGCATGGGTGCACACGCAACTCAGCGACATGCTGGCCAAGTTCAGACAGGCCGGCGTAACCGATTCAGAAATCCGCATAGCCTTTGGCTCTGTGATGAACAGCCAGAAAGGCTAAGGAGATGAATATGTCAGTTCTTACCATTTGTTTTTACGCGGTATTTATCAGTCAGGTTTTTCTGCTGTCGTACTACTACCCGAAGAAGCTCTATAACCGGGTTAAATTCGTTCTGGATAACTATCCGCCCGAAGAGTATCCCAAGCTTTACCCGATGCTATCGCCCGAATTGGCTACTTATGTCAGTCGCAAGGGGTTAAGCCGGTATCGCAGCTTCAACGCAGTCACGCTGGCAATCGGTGTTGCACTGATTACAGCTGCCCTGATTAAGGGCGTCAACGCCTATACCACGGAAGAAGTCGTCATCGCTGCCTATGCGATGCTCCAGTTCGCGCCGATCATCTGGTTGTCAATTAGCGAACTAAGACACCTGAACTTGATGCGCATGGCTAACCGCAGCACCAAACGCACCAGCACGCTTCAATCGCGCGGATTGTTCGATTTTGTATCACGCCCATTTGTCGCATTAGCCTTGGTGCTAATCGCAGCCAACCTTGGGCTAGACCTGTACATCGCAGCAGATAGGCAGGTATGGGACAACGACCTGCTAATTAAGCTAGCCAGCACCAACCTAGTCCATTTTGTTGCCGCAGGCGTCATGGCTTTTTATCTTTTGACCGGGAAGCGAAACCCGCTGCAAGACCCTAAGGATCGGATGACCGAACTTCAGATCCTGGTTAAATCGTCAATTATTTGCAGTGTCGCCGCGAGCGTATTTTTCATCAGCAACACCTCACTCGACCTGTTCGATGCGGCCTATCTTGACCCACTGATCATGAGCATTTACTTCCAGGCAGCAGGCGCATTTAGTCTTGGACTGATGTTGCGTAGCCAACCGGTCGAAGCGATTAACTTCGACGTTTACAAAGAAACGCCAGTTTCCTAAACATTGCGGCCCGGGCGGGCCGTGTAAACCAAAACTCAGCCGGCCGGGCGACAATTGCCCGGCCTTGGCCGCTAATTGCCGCTTTTTACGCTTTGGTTTTGTCTGTCACGATTTCAGCTACCCCAAGGCGCCAGAATGACGCAATTCGATTTTGAGTCCTTTTTTGACCTGTCATTGGACATGCAATGCATAGCCGGCGTCGACGGCTACTTCAAACGGGTCAATCCCGCATTTGAGCAAACCTTGGGCTGGCCACTCGAACAGTTGTTACAGACGCCCTTCTACGACCTGATTCATCCCGACGACGTCGCTGCAACCCGATTAGAGGTCGAAAAGCTCAGCACCGGTTTGCCAACTATTTCGTTTCGAAACCGCTATCGCTGCGCCAACGGCAAATACCGGCATTTCTTGTGGTCCGCATATCCCGACCCTGGAAACGGGCTACTTTATGCCACGGCCCGCGACTGCACCGACATGATCGAAGCATCGCAAGGCTTAAACAAATACAATTTTAATCCAAGCAATACGCTGGTCACGGATCAGGCGACCCAACTGCTAAATCGCTATGGCTTTAATCTGTGTCTGCACCGACATATTCGGCATGCAGTTCGAATGGGTAATCCCCTGTCTTTAGTGTTGATTACACCCGACTGGCCCGTCCCGACGAGTCTCGTCCCGGTTGAAGTAATTTTAAAAAACGCAGCGCGCGCATTGCGCCGTGCATCTCGGATCAGCGATATGCTGGCGCGAATAGAGAGCGATCGCTTTGCCCTACTCTTACCCACCACCTGTCGCAATGGCTGCGAGCGCGTGGTTGCCAAACTTGAACTTGCGCTATACGCAGCCAACGCTGACAACGGGCGGATTTCCAGTAGCTTTGGGGCCAGCACCATTGATTTTGATCACACGAGCGTTGAATCTGAAGAACATTGGATGCAGCAACTGATCAGTCAGGCCACCCGCGCATTAGATCAGTCACTGCACGATGGAAAGGGTAATTACACGCACGCGCATCATTTGACTTAAGCGGGCTTGGGAACTCTCCCGGAGCGCACGCTGGAGGCCTTCTGCGTAAACTTACGCACAGCAATTGCGATGCCAATCGCGGTCAACGTACCATTGCGCACTCAACGGCGCTTAACAAACACGGACGTACCGAATCATGCCCCATCGCGGAAAAATTGTGTCCTGGGATGATGAAAAAGGATTCGGATTTATCGAAACCGAAGCCAATCAACGTGTTTTTTTGCACATCAAGTCCTTTAATCACGCAAAGCGCCGCCCTCGCGTGGGCGATCGAGTTAAGTTTCAAATAAGCACCGATGCAAAAGGCCGACCGCAGGCTAATGCTGTTCGCCACGATGGAGTGCGTTTCGGCCTGCCGCGCGTTTCGCTATCGGCTGTATTCGCGCTGTTGTTTCTACTGGGAATGGGCCTGGCAACACTATTTAAATACCTTCCGCCCTGGGTTCTAACCTTGTATTTAGCAACCAGTGCCGTCGCCTTCTTAGCGTACGTTTCTGACAAACGCGCCGCACGGAAAAAACGACAGCGCATCGGCGAAGTGGATTTGCATGTATTTTCGCTGCTGGGTGGATGGCCGGGCGCACTTTTAGCGCAAAAAATGTTGCGGCACAAAACGATCAAACGCGAATTCCAGCTGGGATTTTGGCTTTCAGTTTTTGTGAACTGCGCAGCACTTACCTACTTTATCTTGAGGTAGTGTGGAAGCAACGAATTTCTAGATATCCCCGGCAGAATAATGATGCAACGCACGATAAAAATAATGCTGAGCCTCGTCGGCCTGTTGCTCTTAATCATACTTACCAGCAAGCTACTTCGAAGTAATGATCGGCCCATTAAGGTTGCCAGCGCAGCCGAATTGGAGCAACCGGCACAGATCGATCCCATTGTCGCGGTGGGTGCAAGCATCATCTCACCGCAGGAAAAACTTGGTCGGGTCTACGGCCAACTCGAAGTTCTTCAGCAACAGATTGAAGAATATTACGGCAAACACAAACGCTACCCGAAAGATAAGTTCGATGTCCCGTTTGGCTGGCAGGAAATTCGCCAGGAAGCCCTGATTAGCGACGTGGTCATTCTTAACGGCATTATCTATGCCCGCATGTCAGCGGATATGGGTGAGGGAGCAATCCTTAAACTGAATCCGGGCGACACCGGATCTAGAATAAAGTGGTCCTGCACGCACAACGCGCGCGGAGCGAGCTACGGTAACTGCATTTTCCGCGACAAAATCGAGATCAGATAAACACTGACCGCCACACTCAGTGCCGCGGCTGCGCACCAGCCAATAACGCCTCAATCTCGTCGGCAGCCTTGGGCACATCGACGCTCAATACATCGGGCTCAGATTTTGTGACTAAAACGTCGTCCTCAATCCGGATTCCTATTCCCTGCCATTTGGCGGCAACACCTTTGGTTCCCGGCGGAATATAAATGCCCGGCTCAATCGTAAACACCATGCCCGTCTCAAGCTCGCGGTAGTCACCAGCGATTCGGTATTCACCCACGTCGTGCACGTCAATGCCGAGCCAGTGCCCGGTTTTGTGCATATAGAATTTTTTGTAATCGCCGTTACTAATGCACTTTTTTAAAGTGCCCTTAAGTAACCCTAAGCTCAGTAAACCATCGCTTATGACTTCGACCGCGGCATCGTGGCCGTCGATCCAACTGGCCCCGGGTCGGGCGCATTCCATAGCAGCGTCTTGCGCAGCTAAGACGACCTCGTAAAGCGCCCGCTGTGCTTTGCTGAATTCACCACTGACCGGCCATGTGCGAGTGATGTCGGATGCATACCCGGCATATTCGGCGCCGGCATCGCAGAGTAATAAATCACCCTTGTTGATTCCCGCATTATTGGCTCGATAGTGCAGCACACAGGCGTTAGCCCCGGCGCCAACAATCGGTTCGTAAGCCGGTACCGCATTGTGTTGACGATAAACCTGCCAAAGCGCGGCTTCCACTTCGTATTCGAATTTCGCGTGCAGGCTTGCGCGCATTGCAGCAGATTGAGCTTTGGAGGCAATCTGCGCTGAATAGCGCATCATTTTTATTTCTGCCGACGATTTGAACAGACGCAACTCATGCAGGAGATGACCCAACTCGAGAAACTCATGCGGTGGTTGCGCGCCGTGTCGAACCTGAGCCCGCACCCGATTTACCCAACCGATCAGTTTCAAATCAAAATCGGCGTCACGACCGAAATGGTAGTAAACCCGCGAGCGCCCTTCCAACAGTCCGGGAAGAATTTCATCAAGATCCTCAATCGGGTAGGCATCGTCCATACCGAACTCGGCGACGGCCCCTTCCGGACCGGCACGCGGTCCGTCCCATGCCTCTCGCTCAGCGTCGCGTTCCCGACAGAACATCAGGCATTGACCATGTTTGCGCCCCGGCACAATCAGCAACACGGCATCGGGTTCGGCGAAACCGGTCAAATACAAAAAATCAGAATCCTGCCTGTATGAAAAGTGGGGATCTTTGCTGCGAATACGCTCCGGAGCCGCTGGCAGAATAATGATGGAGTCTTCATCGGCCAGTTCCATCAATTGCTTGCGGCGGCGGGCATACTCCGCCTTACTAATCGCTGCCGGTGCCTTCATGCTTAATTGAGCCTTTGCTGATTGCTATGCACTTGCGCGCACTCGTTATACAAAATCATGGCGACCACTCGAATGAACTCAAGTATTTCGGTTAGGGCCAATTCGTCAGCATCGGGATCTTCCAGACCGACCTCGGTTCCGGCGATTTTGGCCATATCGGCCAGGGCCTCTGAGGATTCTTCGGACAGCTCAAATTGAATGTCGGCGAGCCCGAAGCCACCCAGAAAACCCTGACACCAAGCCAGCAAAGATTCGGTGCGATCAGACAAAGCCACTGCATCATCGGGCAGTAAAAGCTCAAGGCCGAACTCCGGCGCCTCGAACTGAGCGCGGGTCGTGGCGAATAGCTGGCTGAGCACACTCTGACGATCAGGCTCGGCCAACGCGCTATCGGACATCAAAACCGACAGCCAGTTGGGGCCTAAGGACTTGCTGCACATCAGCCCACAGATCCCCCCATGCAATTCAGCGGGGTGGATCGATAGCTGCCGCGCGGTCAGCTCGCCCTGAACTTGCTCAAATGCCGGTATATGCCGGGATAATGCTGAGTCGATTGAGATCATGGGGCGAAGTTTATCAGGTGTGCTTCCTTGTGGTACTCGATTGAACTACTTACACTGCTCACACCGCGTTGCAACATAAAGATCGGACCTACATTTTGGCCAGAAATATCCCACCAATCCGTTTCTCCAAGTGCATCCAATCCGGCGCGGCGGGCCTGCTTATGTTTTTTGCGACCCCTGTTTTTGCTTCGGCAAATGCGGTCGACATTTTCGGCGATATCATCCCTCTAGTATTGACGACGGTCGCTGCTGGACTGGCAGTCGTTCTATGGCGAGTGATCCGCCATCGAAAATCGCAGGAAAAAGAACTGCGGCATGAAATTCAAGAACGTGAGACCCGGCTCAATTTGGCCCTGTGGGGCTCCGGTGATGAATTTTGGGACTGGGACATTCCTGGAGACGTTCTGCACCGCCTGGGGGCAAAATTCCTACTCGGCGAGAACAGTGACGACAAAATCACCAGCGAAGACTGGCGCACGAAAAGCATCCACCCGGAAGATCTAGGCCGCGTCCAGGAATTGCTCAAAGAGCACCTGGATGGTCGGACCGATGTCTTTGAATCCGAACATCGCCTGCGCAAAGGCAAGCAGGACTGGATTTGGGTGCGTTCGCGCGGCAAGGTGGTTACCCGCGATGAGGCTGGAGCGGCTTTGCGTATGGCCGGTACGGCTCGCGACATTACCGCCAACCGTCGTGCCGAGCGTGACCGCCGCATCGCACTCGAGGTGCTACGCAGCATGACCGAGGCGGTCGGGGTGACCAATCTGGATTTTGAATTCGTTGCGGTCAATCCGGCATTCTCGCGAACGACCGGCTATACCGAGGACGAAGTTTTAGGTCGAAAATCTTCCATGTTGTATTCCTCACAGCACAGTCCCGGGTTTTATACCCGGATGCGCGATGTCCTCGAACGCACCGGCCACTGGGCCGGCGAAATGTGGCAGCGGCGCAAGGACAGCGAAGAGTTTCTGGGCTGGGTGGAAATCTCCGAAGTCAGCGATGGCGATCAAAATCGAACGCACTTTGTATCGGTGATCAATGACATCACGGACAAAAAGCGAGCCGAACAAGAACTGCGCTACCTGGCGAACTACGACACACTGACCGGACTACCTAATCGCACGATGCTGTCTGAACGTCTCGGTCGCGCCATCATCCGCGCACGTAAGCAGGAAACCCGGGTGGCGGTGCTGTTCCTGGATCTTGACCGGTTTAAAGACATTAACGACTCGCTGGGCCATGCAGCCGGCGACAGACTGCTGAAGGCGGCAGCCGCCCGAATCCAGGCTACGGTGAGCGCCGGCGATACGGTTGCCCGTCTTGGCGGCGATGAATTTACAGTGGTGATTGAGGATATTGAGAGTATTCCGGGCATTGAGCGCATCGCTCGCGAAATCCTTACGGCATTCACCATTCCCTTAGAGCTTGATGATCGTCACGAAGTGCATATCACGCCTTCGCTGGGCATTAGCCTGTATCCCGATCACGGCCAAGTTCCAACTGACCTGCTCAAATACGCCGATACCGCTATGTATCAGGCCAAAGCTGAAGGCCGCAATACGTTTCAGGTATACAACGAAACGATGGACGCTAAGTCCCGTGCACGGGCAACGGCTCTGGCGGCACTGCGCCGCGCGATTGAGCGCAATGAACTGCGCCTGGTATTCCAGCCGAAGATGAGCTTGATGGACGGCCGCATTACCGGGGTGGAAGCACTATGCCGCTGGAATTCGGCCGAACTGGGCGAAGTGAGCCCGGTTGTTTTCATCCCGCTAGCCGAAGAGAGCGGGCTCATCCTGCCGATTGGCGAGTGGGTATTGCGCGAGGCCTGTGAGGCGCTCAAGCGCTGGCGTGAGCATGGTCTGGATGATATTTCGGTAAGTATCAACGTTTCCGTTCTGCAGCTGCTGCGCGCGCCTTTGGCCGACCAGCTACGCGCGATCATCGACGAAGTCGGTGTGCCGCCTAATCGCATTGAGCTGGAAGTCACCGAGAGCATGGTGATGCAGAACGCCGCGCAAACCACCAGCGTGCTCAATGAGCTGCGATCCCTGGGCGTGGCCTTATCGATCGATGACTTCGGAACCGGCTATTCGTCCTTGGTTTATCTCAAACGCCTGCCGATCGACACGCTGAAAATTGACAAAGAATTCA